>CAMPIC010000042.1 GCA_946886185.1 uncultured bacterium | reverse complement strand
GCCCTTCGAACACGAGCTCGCAGTTTTCGCAAGGCCCGCCGAGGATCGGCTCCTCCGCCGCGCAGAAGCTCGAGGACGTCAGCATGAGGGGCAGGGCAACCCAGGCCGCTCGTTTCATGGATCCTGCCTCCGATTGTCCCCGGACCTAACCGTTCTTTGACATTCCTTCGTGGCGATGATCGAGGATCCGGTTGCACGCGCGATCAGTCCCCGTGCCAGGTCGATCACGCTCGAGCGCGGCTGACTCCCGCTCCGGGACCACCTCATCACCGACTCGAGGCTTTCGCATCGATGGCGTTCCCATGCATAGGGAGCGCGCACGAACCTCCGGATCTCAACCGCCCTCTTCGCTCGCCATGTGAGTCCAGATGTCGGGCTGGGTGCCGTCGATATCGGTGAAGCCGTACTCCGCGGCGAGCCGCGCGGCCGTGACCGATCGTTGGTTCCATCGCGAGCGGTGCGGGTCGGATGCGAGCGCCACGACGGCGCGTCCCACGTAGCGCGGCGACTCCGAGTGCTCGAAACCGGGCGGCGCCGCCGCAGTGCGCCAATCCTTCTCCGTGGTGTGGAAGTGCTCGAGCATGATCTCGGAGCGGAGCCATCCCGGCGTGAGCGCGACCGCCGTCGCCTGATAGGGCGCGAGCTCGTGGCCCTGCGAGAAAGCCAGCCGGTTCACCGCCGCTTTCGCAAGGTCATAGAAAACTGAGATTCGATACTGGGACGCGTTGTATTCGTCCGTGCCGTCGGTGACCTCGACCAGCAGTCCGCCCAGACGCGCGACCACGAGCGGAAGGAGATGGTGCGAAGTGATGAGATGCGTGTCGATCGCCAGGCGGAGCAGCCGGAGATTCTTCTCGAGATCCAGCTCCCAGATCGGCCTGTCCCACTCGGCGGGACCACCCTTGAGCTCTTCCGCGCCCCAGATGTCATTGACCAGGATGTCGATGCGGCCGTGCCGGTCTCGAATCCTCGCCGCCAAGCTCGCCACCTGATCGGAGTCCAGGTGATCGACGACTTCCGCGATGCCTCGTCCGCCCAGCGATGTGACGATCTCCGCGGTCTCCTCGATCGTCTCGGGCCGGTCGTAGTCGGATTTCAATGAGCGAGTGCGGCTGCTCCGACCGGTGCAGATGACCGTCGCGCCCGCTTCTCCCAACGCGGCTGCGATTCCGCGCCCGGCTCCGCGCGTCGCTCCCGCGACGACCGCGATTCGATCACGCAGCGCATCCGGATCGGGCTTCCAGCGAGTCACCTCAGCTCCTGTTCAACGGCGGTCGAGGCGACGCCGTTCTGGTGCTCCATTGCTCCGCGACGTACTGCGCCGGGCCGCGGCGGTTTGCGTCGCATTGGAGTCGAGGATCAAACAAGGAGGCCACCCGGCGCAATGCCGAGTGGCCTTCCACGGGTCGAGGCTGATGCGGCGATTAACGGTAAAGCTGCTTCACCTTGCCCCAAGTGGACTCCTGGATCGGCGTCGCGACGTCCGCGTCGATCACGACGTCGTCGACGCGAGTGAGGTCGATATCAGGACCTCCGCCCGTGTACCCCCAGATGCGGATCCCTTCCAGATTGCCGACCGCGCGGAGCCGAGAGGTCACGTCGAAGAAGCTCCAGTCCGCGAACGGGAAGATCAGGAACTCATCGAAATCGCCGCCGCCGTAGAAGAAGTCGATCGCCTGGAGCGCTTGCTCCGGCTGCCTGACCCAGAAGCCGACCGCATTGATCGAGTTCACGTCGACTGGAGTGAAAAACTGCTCGACGTAGTTATTCCCGATGCCCTCCGCGGAGTAGGTGCCGGACTGCGCATCCGCGCTGGTCACCGTCCATCCGGTGGTGTTCCACGGCGGAAGCGAGCCGGTTTCGAACCCAGCGTTATCGAGCACATTCGACGAGCCGCGATAAGGGGTTTGCGGAGCTTCGCGTTCGATCGTGTCCAGATCGATCACGAACGATCCGGATTGAGCAATCCGCTCGGCGTGAGCAATCGAGGCTGTGAGCGAAACGGCGAGGACGACGAGCATGGTCGCAAGCTTCATGTAGCCTCCGGAACTCCCGGCGCGGCCGTCTTGCTTCGCGTCGGGGGTCATGATGCGTTTCGAACTTGTCGCGGGGAGCCCGCGCCAACATGGTGCGAAAAGGATAGGGATCCGTCCAGCCGATGGCAACGGGAAGCATTCGCGCCCCGCCGGGTGTAACTTTTTCCCCGACGGCGGGCGAAATCGGGTTACCATGGTCCTCTGAGCAAGTCCCGATCCGGACTGGACTTCCAGATCGCGCCCCTCGGGCGGTCCGTCCGGACTAGGCTCGAAATTTTCAACTGACCGCCGAGAGAGACGGAGACCCGACAGGTTTCCTTCTCCTCCGATTCCAGGATCCCGGACAGGGTCAACCACCGCGACCCGGTTCTCCGTTCCCGAACGGGAACAATCACTAGCCGGTCGGCGATTTTCGTCTTCCGCAACCGAACGGTCCCCGTGGGCCGGGAGAATTCGCGTCCCCGTCGGTCGACGGGATCGGACGCTTGGTCTCTCGTCCGCAAGGAGGCGCACTTACGGGCGAAAGAGCCTGATCTATAGGAGGTGTTCGATGCAGGACACGATGAAGTTCTACGGCTCCCGCAATTTTGAAGATATTCCGCAACTCGCGCTACTGGACCCGGAACGCATCGAGGAAATGCGGGTCGTGGCCGAAGTCCTTCCCTTCCGAACGAACAATTACGTGGTCGACCAACTGATCGACTGGACGCGGGCTCCGGACGATCCGATGTTCCAGCTCACCTTTCCGCAGCGGGACATGCTTCGCCCGGACCAATACAAGAGAATGGCGCGCCTGGTGCGAGCCCATGCAGGGCGCAGCGAAATCGAATCCGTAGCGCGGCAGATCCGCAATCAGCTCAATCCCCACCCGGCAGGTCAGCGCTCCGCGAACGTGCCGCTCCTCGACGGCGAGCCTGTCCCCGGTTTGCAGCACAAGTATCGCGAGACGGTCCTCATCTTTCCTTCCAGCGGCCAGACCTGCCATGCGTACTGCACCTTCTGCTTCCGTTGGCCGCAGTTCGTTCCCACCGACGAGATCAAGTTCGCGACCGACGAAGCCCGCACGTTCCTGGAGCACATCCGAAGTCATCGCGAAGTGACCGACGTCCTGATCACGGGAGGCGACCCGATGATCATGACCGCGCGCAAGCTCGAGGAGTACATCGAGCCGCTCCTGGGGCCGAAGTTCGCGCACGTGCGCACGATCCGCATCGGAACCAAGTCGGTGGCGTACTGGCCGTACCGATTCGTGACCGACAAGGATGCCGATGATGTCCTGGGCTTGTTCGAACGCATCGTAGCGGCCGGCAAGCATCTCTCGATCATGGGACATCACTCCCACTGGGTGGAGCTTTCGACTCCGATCGCGCGGCGCGCCATCGAGCGGATCCGCGCCACGGGGGCGCAGTACCGGACGCAGTCGCCCGTCGTGCGGCACGTGAACGACGATCCCGCGGTGTGGGCGAAGATGTGGCAGATGCAGGTGGAGCTCGGTTGCACGCCCTATTACATGTTCGTGGAGCGGAACACAGGCGCGCAGCACCACTTCGAGGTTCCGCTGGCGCGCGCCGTGGAGATCTATCGCACCGCGATTCGGCGCGTCTCCGGATTGGCGCGCACCGCCCGCGGCCCGTCGATGTCGGCGCTCCCGGGCAAGGTGTCCATTGAGGGGATCGCAGAAGTGAACGGGGAGAGGGTCTTCGTGCTCCAGTTCCTCCAGGCGCGCAATCCGTCCTGGGTGAAGCGGCCGTTCTTCGCGGAATTCGATCCGGAGGCAACCTGGCTGACGGATCTGCGCCCGGCCTTCGGGGAGTCTCGCTTCTTCTATGAGGATGAGTTGGACGAAATCCTCGAAGTGGGGAGCACGCATGCCTGGCGGCGTCCCGGTCGCGTGCGCTACGACGAGCAGGAAGCGGGCGTGGCGTGAGAGGGATGCCGTCTGCCGGCATTGTCTTGCTTCCCGAAAGGAATCGAAATGCATTCACAGCGGCCGACGGTTCACTCCACGAGGGAGTCGCGCAGCGTCAGGACCATGTGATGCTCGTCCGCGGCGCGTCCTTCCCAGAGAAGGGCGCGCGGCTCGCGTCCCCAGGCCCGGAAGCCATGCCGTTCGTACATCCGCCTGGCCTCGATCGCGACCTCGCTCACCGTCAAATGCACTTGCTCGAGGCCGTCCCAGGACCGCGCGCGATCGATCGCCTCGCGCAGTAAGAGGCTGCCGAGGCCGCGCCCGCGGTGCGTTTCGCTGACGTACATCCCCCAGATGAACGCCTTGTGGCGCTCTTTCAATCCTTCATGTCGCTTCACCCCGACGGTACCGACCAGCCTCGATGAATCGAACGCGCCCAAGACGGCCGACTCGGCGCGCTCGGTCAGACGCTGGCGTGCCGTCTCGAGAAGGACCTCCGGCTCATCCGGAATGGATGCGCCGAACGCGAGTGGATTCCGTTCCAGCATTTCCCGGCGAATCGAGGACCACGCTTCGGCATCATTGGGGTCGAGTTGACGGATCATCGGAACGGCATCTCCTACTGGTTCGGCCATGATCGAGAAGACTGCAGACTCTCGGAGCATGCAGTCCGTTCAATCGGCGGATGATCCGCGTGTCCGCTTCTCAGGATCAAGGATGATGACACACGGACCCGATTGCCGGTCTCGCTCATCAATCGGGGATCCATGAATCCATGGACCGGATGCTTCCCTCCAACGGGCAGCAGATAGGTGGAGCATGTCTCGAGGTGAAGCATGTCTCGATCGGACAGCCGCTTCCCTCGGTGATCAGGTCAGACCATGATGACAATTCGATCGAATCCCTTCCTGTCTGTCCGGACACCATGGAGTTGTGGACCTACTGGAGTTGATCTGGAGATACTGCCGGGTCGATGTGGGATCGATTCATAGGAGGTGCGCGATGAACCTCGCCTCTCCCGAAGTTCACCAGTCACGAAAGTCGGGGTTCTTTCCAATGCTGAGAAGCGATAGCACGAGCAAGCGAGGCGAGCGGCTGGGCTGGCTGTTGATGGCGGCCGTCGGAGTGGGAGCCTCGTTGCTCGTGTTCCTCGGCAATCCGGGAAACATGGGGATCTGCGGAGCCTGCTTTCTCCGGGATACAGCCGGCTCTCTGAACATGTTCACCGGCGCGGGACCGAGGATCTTCCGGCCCGAGGTGGCCGGAGTCATTCTGGGCGCGTTCTTCTGGGTGGTGCTTCGCCGGAAGTATCAGGCGCGTTCGGGGAGCTTCGCCGTGAGCCGGTTCCTCCTGGGCGTGATCATGGGTTGGACCGCCCTCGTCTTTCTGGGTTGTCCATTCCGGATGTTGCAACGGATCGGGGGCGGAGACCTGCACGCGGTGATGGGAGCGATCGGATTCGTCGCGGGTGTCGGGGTCGGACTGTGGTTCGAGAAGAAAGGCTATTCCATCGGGCGCACCGCGGTCGTCGCTCCGGCCGTCGGATGGGTCGGCCCGGCGGTCGCTGCCGCATTGCTGCTCGCGTTCCTCTTCGGCGCAGGACTCGCGGGACCGGGGCCCGGAGCCGCGGGTGATCCGCCCCATGCCTTCTGGGTTTGGTCGCTTGTGATCGCGTCGATCGCGGGCGCGATCATGTCGGCGACCGGATTTTGCGCGGTGACCGCGGCCCGCCAAGTGTTCCTTCGCCAGCGCGCGATGTTGATCGGCGCGGGCTGTCTCGTCGTGGGATACGCGTTGATCTCATTGATGACCGGCGCATGGAAATTCGGTTGGACCGGTCAGCCTGCTTCGCAGCCGGAGACGGTATGGAACATCGCCGCGATGGCGGTCGTGGGATTGACCGGCGCGCTCGCCGGCGGGTGTCCTGTGCGTCAGATGGTGCTCTCCGGGGAGGGCAATGGAGATGCGTTCGTCACGGTCATGGGCCTGCTGGTCGGCGGCGCGACCGCGCACGGGCTCGGCATCGTGTCCTCCGGAAGCGGGACGACCGAAGCCGGGCGCGCCGTCGTGATCCTCGGAGGTCTGGCAGCGCTCCTTTACGCTGCGGCGATCGTGTCCGCCTCGTCCAAAGCCGCGCGATCGAGCTGATCGAGAAGCGAATCGCGGCGAATGCTCTGACGAGGCCGTCCCCCAAGACGGAGCCGCAATTGGGTGTTTGCCTGGGGCAACCGGCAAGTGACCCATGGTCAGTCGCTGCACTCGGCCGTTTGAACATGTGCGGGAACGCTCCGGAGCATGTACGTACGTCCCGCATGTGCCGGTCAGAGCATTTCCCCACGGGGCCGAATCGGTGTACTCTTACACGGCCGGGATCCACCGTCCTGTTTGCGGTGGGGTCTTCGCCGCATCGGAGGTCGCCATGAAGTGGGAAGCTCGATCTCTCGTCGTCTTGTTTGTCTTGACCCTCTCCTCGTCGGCCCAGGCCGAGTTCGACTTCGAGGCCTATCGCGCGCATCTGTCGCAAACGTGGGGTTTGTCAGGAGAACAGCTCATCCATTCGTACGAACCGTTCGGGCCGTACGAGCCTGCGGTCCCTCGTCGCGAAGTGGCTCCGTACTTTTTCGAGGAAATCGACGCGAAGCTGGGCCTCACCCGCGACGAGCTTGCCCTTCTCCAACAACACGACTTCGTCGTCAGTCAGCGTTGGCGTCATGAGTCCTACGGAGACGCATTCAAGTGGGTCTGGCATGCGGACCTGCCCGTCTTCATTTCCACCGATGCAATCCTGCACGCGGTTCATCGCTCCTATGATCAGATCCTGGAGAAGGTGGAGACGGAGTACCTCCTCCCGCAGTTGGATACGGCCATCGAGAAGATGCACGCCGCCTGGCCGGAGCTGGAAAGGCGTCATGCGGGAGATCCTCGCGTCGAACGCTGTCTCGCGGATCTGGACGTGTATCTGACGGTGGCTCGCCGTCTGCTCGAACCTCGGCGCGACATTCAACCCTGGAGCGATGTCGAAAGCGAGGTGGCGACGATCCTCGAGCTGATCCAGAGCGAAGAGGTCGTGGAGATCGCACTCTTCCATCCGAGGACTCGCGTCTATGACTTCAGCCAGTTCAAGCTGCGAGGGCACTACACTTCGCAGGAAGGAAGGATCCGGGAGTACTTTCGCTGCATGATGTGGATCGGACGAACCGAGTTTCGATTCACCCATCCGGACAGACGGGAGGATCTCTCTCGCGAGATCACCGACGCCTTCCTGTTGGCGGAGCTCGCGAGAACCAGTGGCGCTGAACCGCACCTGGAAAACATCGATCGCATCCTGCGCGAGCTGGTGGCAGCTCCGGACAACCTGACGCTCGCGGACCTGGAGAGCCTGTCCGCGTCCCTTGGCGCGCTGCCCGCGCCCGCATTCCTCGAATCAAGCCGGGTGAGCGAACTGGTTGCGGAGTTGAACCGCGGTCCCTACGCGGCGCAACGCACTCTCTCTCAGGTTCTGACGTTCGACTTCCAGCTCGATCCGAGCCGCGAAGGGTTGCCGTTTTCGTTCCTGCTCATGGGGCAGCGTTTCATTCCCGACTCGTTCATCACCGGCCAGGTCGTCTATCCGTTCACTCCTTGCGCCAACCCGGAAACTCTGGAGCCGCCTTGCCGCGTGATGCCGGACCCTCTCGATGCCCTCTTCGCCCTGGGAAACGACGACGTGCTTCCGTTTCTCCGGACCGAGATGGAGACTCACGAATACGCCTGGAACCTGGGCGCGCTGCGCTATCTGATGGACAGCGGAGACGAAGCGACCTGGGGAGAGAGTCTTTACACCGCATGGCTGGAGGCCATTCGCACTCTCTCCAAGACGGGACGCGGGGATGAAGTGCCGCAGTTCATGGAAACCGGCGCGTGGCAGCAGCAGAAGGTGAACACGCAGCTTGCCGCCTGGACAGAGCTGCGTCACGACAACCTGCTCTACGCCAAACCGTCGTATACGGGCGATCTTCCTACGTGCTCGTACCCGCACGGATACGTCGAGCCGGTGCCGGAGTTCTACAGCGCCCTGGCCACGTTCGCGCGGCGAGCATCCCAAGCATTCGCGTCGGTTCCGAGGTTGCGCGACGTCGAATCTTACTTCGACAATCTCGAACAGACACTGGATCAGCTCGGTAGGATCGCGACCAAGGAGCTCATGGGGGAGTCTTTCACGGAGGATGAGTTCCGGTTCCTCCAGTCGGCCGCATACGACACCCATTATTACCCCGCCGATGGGGACGCCTGCAGTCACGGCTCGACGGAGCATCTGGGTTGGTATCCGGATCTGATTTATGCGTCTTTCGTAAATGGGAGATCGATAGAGGACGACTTCGCGGGAACCGCGCTTGAACCTGATGCGGTGGTGGCGGACGTGCATACCGATCCGAACCGCAGGCAGGTGCTGCACGTCGCGACCGGTGATCCGGAGCTCGGCATTTTCGTGGCTGCGCTCCCGGGATGCGATGCGATCGCGTACGTCGGTCCGGTGGCTTCGTATCACCAGTTCGTCACCTCCGGGTTCACTCGCCTGAGCGACGAGGAGTGGAACCATCTGTATCGAAGCAGCCGCGCTCCGGCGCGCCCGGACTGGACGAATGTGTATCTGGCCGACGCCGGAGGACGCGCAGTAGCTGGTGGTCCGAGGCTGGTCACTGAGCCGCCGCTCCAAGTTACAGACTGGGTGTTGCCGGCGCCGTTGGGCGGAGATCCGGGTGATCCGGACGATGCGCCTCCGGATTCCACGGACGCGCCTTCGGATTCGACCGGCACACCCGATGATGGCGGTGCTCCTTCAGATTCGACGGGTACACCCGATGACGATGGAGCGCCTTCAGACTCGACCGGCACGCCTGATGACGGTGGTGCTCCTTCGGACTCCACCGGCACGCCTCCAGATGACGATGGCGCTCCGGGCGACGGGCAAGAAGGCGATGGGCAAGAAGACGACGGGGCCGATGCTCCGGACAGTCTGACGCCGTTCTTCGGTGTGTCGCCGAACCCGGCGCGTGGCGACGCGATCATTTCGTTCCGACTCGCGCAGCCGCATACGGGTGGAGTCCAGATTTCCATCTTCGATAGCGTGGGAAGTCGGGTGCGCTCGTTCCGCATGGATGGAGGCCCACACCTCGTCCACGTGAAATGGGACGGAAACGACTCCGACGGAAGAAAGGCTTCCGCCGGGGTGTACTACGTCGCGCTGGAAGCGGGGTCGGAGGTTTCCACCCAGAAGTTGGTCATGATTCGTTAGGAGGCATCGGGATGACCATGGCTGTATCCACATCGCGATGCGAGACGAGCAGGTCTTGGGGACCGTGGGTATTGGCGGCGAGTCTCGCGCTCGTGGCCGGTAGTGCATCAGCAGCCATCTATGTGGTGCGACCCGATGGCACCGGAGACTTCCCCTCCATCCAACGTGCCGTGGATGCAGCCGTGGACGGAGACGTCATCGAGCTGACCGACGGGACCTTCGAACGGATACGCAATCGAGATATCGACTTCCTGGGCAAGGCGATCACCATCCGTTCCCAGAGCGGAGATCCCACGCGATGCCTCATCGACTGCGGCGGCAGTGTGTCCGCGCCACATCGAGGCTTTCTGTTCGCCCACGGCGAGGGCAACGACTCGGTTCTCGAAGGAGTAACGGTCCAGAACGGGTACGGCCCGGATGAAGACGGGTTCAGCATGGGCGGTGCCGTCCTGTGCAAGGGAGCGTCGCCCACGATCCGGTCGTGCCGGTTCGTCCGAAACGGCGCGATCATGGGCGGTGCGATCGCCTCGACATACAACCCATCGAGCACCCTTCAGGTCGAGGACTGCGTCATCGCCTACAACACCGCGGCGCTGAACGGAGGTGGCGGAGCGATCTTGGCCATCGATGGAGCGCCGACCGTGAGGGGATGCACCATTGTCGGCAATTCCTGTGAGCTCGGAGCGGCGATCTTGTTCACAGGCGGCCTGCCCGCGCCTGTCATGACCATCGAAAACTGCATCATCGCGTTCAACTCCGGCTCCAGGGGCGTCGAATGCCTTCCGTTCGCCGACGTGCTGATTTCCTGCTCCGACATCTTTGGGAACGAAGGGGGCGACTGGGTGGGATGCGCCAGCGGCCAGTCTGACCTGCGCGGCAACCTGGCGTTGGATCCGCTCTTTTGCGGTCTGGACGGCGAATTCCGTCTACACGAGATCTCTCCATGTGCGCCCGCCGCCAATCCCGAGTGCGGCCTGATCGGCGCTCAGCCGGTCGCGTGCGGGGACCCCGTTGCCGTGGAGCGGTCCAGCTGGGGACGAATCAAGAGCACCTTCAACCCAAGGACGTCCCGTTGAGAGGAGCAGTGCGCCGCGCTGTCCTCCAACCCAAGAAGCGCGCGCTGCCCAATGGATTCGAGATCGCTCTGCAACATCATTGGGGAATCCGGAATCTTGCGGATGAGTGGGATCCTCAAAGAAACAGATCGGTGTCGCTCCTGGGCACCATCTGGATCACTCCGCGACAATGACGTCCCGCACTCGGTCATTAACGGACGTCACGTGGTGACGAGAACCGGAATAGCCTCGCCCGCCGCCTTCAGAAGCCGATGTCGAACACTCCGTCCGTCACGATGAGCGGATCGCCGGAACCGAGGGCGCGGGGGAGAATGCACTCGAAACGGCCCGCGATTCGAGATTGAGTCACCGATTCGACCGCCACCGTTCCTTGCGCTCCCGCACCGAGACTCCAGGTGGCGCTGCCGTCCACCCGCCCGATCGTGATCGAAATCGGAGGATTCTCGACGGAGAGGTCCAACGTGTCGGGCGCAGCGACGCCGTTCCATGAGAACGAAGCGGACCAGCGTGTGTTGTTCGCGCTCCAGATCATAACGGAAGGATTCCGAGTGGTCGCCACGGTCGACCCTACCCACATTTCATCGTCGAATTTCGCAGAGATCATGTTGCGGTTGCGATCCGGAACCTCTCCGGGCGTCCCTGTGATCACGACCGGGACGTCGAACGCACCGGAAGAGATGGTCCGGGTATCGGGACCTGATCCCGTGGACAGGTTCGCAACGAATGCGAACTCCCCGACCATGCGATTGTCCGTGAGCGTCGTCACGGTGAGGGTTCCCGCGAGTCCGCTGAGCGGAGTCGTCCAACCCGAGCCCGGCTCGATGTACGAGGCAATTCCTCCGGAAACGCCGGCGCCCGTACCGAGCGGATAGGCGCCGGGGCCCGGGAGATTCATGAGATTGAGCGAGATGGAACGGATCTCATTGCCCGCGGTTCCGGTGGAGGTGCCGGTGAGCGCGTAGGTGCCCGGCGCGATCAG
>CAMPIC010000041.1 GCA_946886185.1 uncultured bacterium | reverse complement strand
TGCAGTTCACCGAAGTCGGTGCACACGGCACGTTCCGCCTGGAAGACTTCCTCGCAGCGTACATACCCGCCGGGCACATCGTCGCGCCGCCCACGACGCTGTTGGAGATCGAAAACACGCACAATCGAGCCGGCGGAATCGTCTTCCCACACGCCGAGGCCGCCCGCGTCTGCGAAGCCGCCCGCGCTCGCGCCGTTTCCACCTACATGGACGGCGCACGCCTCTGGAACGCGTCCATCGCTTCAGCCAAATCGTTGTCCGAGCTCTCCGCACCCTTCGATCTGGTCTCCGTGGCATTTTCGAAAGGATTGGGCGCGCCCGGAGGCTCCGTCCTCGCCGGGAGCACCACGACCATCACCCGCGCCAAACGCTATCGTCGAATGTTCGGCGGCGCGATGCGCCAAGTTGGATTCTTCGCCGCCGCGGCTCTGTACGCGCTCGACCATCACCTCGAGCGATTGCAGGAGGACCACGACAACTGCCGCGCCATCGCGGAGCGCCTCGCGCACTGCCGCCACGCGCGCGTCGACCTGACGCGCGTCATGACCAACATCCTCATCTTCGACATCGCCGAAGATGGCCCCGAAGCTCCCATCGTGGTGGAGCGCGCCCGCGAACACGGGGTCCTCGTATTCGCCTTCGGCCCCCGCACCGTCCGCGCCGTCACGCATCTCAACGTAAGTCGCGCGCAGTGCGAGCGCGCCGCGGAGATCCTGGCAGCAGTAATCGACGAACCGTAACTCCTCCTCCGGGAAGTGAGCGCGACCGCAGACATCCTGGCGGGGCATCGGCGACAGTGGGAGGCGCGTCCGTGAGCACCGCGCACGCCGCTCCCCGAGAGGGCGCCCGGTTCGAAGGTCCCCGAGCGGGCGTCAGGAACGGCTTGCGAGCGGCACGCTCCGCGTCAGGAACGGCTTGCGAGCGGCACGCTCCGCGTCACGCTCCACTCCGCGACGTGCAACCACGTCGGCGTGATCACGCCGGTGGGGCCGCGAAGTCCGAGCGCCTCGATCTGCGTCCGATACGCCTGCGCTCGCTCCGGATCCTCCGGAAAGAGCCGCTGCGCCCGCTCGTTCGATTCCGCCGGATGCGCGTCGTAGAGCTGCGCCCAGATGGCGAGCTCCAGATCTGCCGGAGAGTCGTCCAGCCAGGCCGTCAACCTGCGCGCGAACTCGAGTTGTTGCGCGTGATCTCCGCCCGCGCGTGGAAACCCGAGCTCGGTCAGCACCACGCGCGAACCGGGAAACTCCGCCACCGCCTCCTTCGCGAGCGCGAGCGTTCCTTCCTCGTCGAACACCTGCTGGAAGCGGCGGTCGCGCCCGTAGATGGTGAGACCGACCACGTCTCCCGCCTCCGCAATCGGGCGCAGCTCTTCCAGCCATTCTCCCTCCCGCGCTTCGGAATAGGCGAAGCTGGTCCCCACCGCGCAGGCCGGATCGGCGAGTGCGACGCTGTCGCGGCATGCGGCCAGGAGAATGCGGAAATCGTCCCGCTCTTCGGAGTGCGTGCTCAGATAGACGTCGGCCTCGCGACCGATCCAGAGATAACGCACGCGGCCGCGCGCGCGATCCAGGAGCGCGGTGGCGAAGCGCGCGAAACGGATGCGGAAGTTGACCCCATCGATCCATTGCCCGCGCAGATCCACGGGGAGCGATCCTCGCACTTCGTTCTCGAGGATTGTGATCGCGACCGAGAGCTCCACATCGTAGATCTCCGCCTGACGGACGTGCTGGTCGAGTGAGGTCCAGTCATAGTTCAGAAAGCGTGACTCGATGGCGCCCCAATCGAGCTGGAGACTGGCGATGGGAAACTCCCCCTGCGCGAAATCGGTGTACGCGCCGACGAGCAAGGGATCGGTGGTGGCGAGACCGCGCGACTCGACCCCGACTCCCAACGGAACCCGCCGCGGCTCGGGCTCGTCACCGTCATCATCGGAGCACCCGGTCGCGAGAAGGAGGAGCAGGACCGCGCAGACAGGGAGGCTCGCCCGAAATCGCATCATGACCAGAGCATGACCCCGCGCGCGCTGCGTCACAAGTCGCAACCCTATGGGGACGCCGTCACCCGATTGTCGTGGTTTCGGAGCGTTGCTATCCTGCGGGCGTGGCGGCAGGCATCCATCTCGTCCCTCGATCGAGACGGCGAAACGATCGCGGCCTGATGACATTTTTCGCGGCGTTGCTCACGGCGGCGCCCGGCTCAGCCTTTTCGGCGCCGATCTCGACCGCGGCCACGACCATCCCGATCGATCCGGCCTATCTCATCACGGAAGATCCGAACCCGAGCCGCCCTCACGGCTTCCTCGAGCGTGAGGAAGGCGTCTACTTGTACGAGATCGTGAGCGGGCGCGTGCTCGCGCTCCTTCCGCCGCTCGACGCCGCGGGGATGTCAGGTGCCGTCTCCGGCCAATCGCTCGATCGACTGGCTATTCCCCCTCCTCTGCCTCCCAATCTGAGCGCGATGGAGTCGTGGCCTCAGCTCCTGCCCGACGCTCCCGCGGGTCCCCCCGCGGTCGGCGACGTGACCGGAGATGGACAGCCCGAGGTGGTGCTGACCCTCGTGAACGGCGAAGTGTTCGTGTTCGATGCGCAAGGATTGGTGCTCCCAGGGTGGCCGCGCGTGCTCGACGGACCGATCCACCACGGCGCCACTCTGGCCGACGTCAATCACGACGGGCGCGACGAGATCGTGGTCGCGACGGAGCTGGGAAACGCGCACGCCCTCACCGGACTCGGCGGCGGAGAGCTGTCCGGGTGGCCCGTGTGCATGGAGTCGCTCACCCGGGGAGAACAGGTCTGGGCTCCGCCCGTCCTGGCCGACCTCGACGGAGTCGGCGATCTCGAAGTCATCCTGATCGGGACCGACGGAACGCTCGAAGTGCTGGGAGTGGGAGGTAGACAGCTGGCGGGATGGCCGGTGCGCTATCCGGCGGGAGAGGCTCCCTCGAATCCGCCTGCATGCTTCGCGATTCCGCGCGTGGCGGATCTGGAAGGTGACGGAGAGCTCGAAATCGTGGCTGCCTTGAACAGCGGGGCGGTCACGGCGACCGATGCCGACGGAGCGCGCGCCCTCGGCTGGCCGCGCATCCTTCCCAATCGCGCGCGGGCCGGTTTCGGGCCGGTCGCGTTCGACGATCTGTATGGACGGGGCGGGCTCAACGTCGTGGTCGCGACGGACCGTGGATTTCCGGGACCGCCCAACCTGGTCGCATTCCGGCACGACGGGACGGTGCTGTCAGGATGGCCGGTGCCGCTTTCTCATCCCGCCAACGGCGGCGTCGCGATCGCCGATCTCGATGGCGACGGGAGCTTGGAAGTGATTGTGGCGACGATCGGCGGCAATGCGGAGATGACGGTGTTGCGCGCGGACGGAAGCGTCCTGCCGGGTTGGCCGCGGCGATTTCCCTCGGTCTCGTTCGAGGCGGGAGTGGTGGTGGGCGACATCGATGGAGACCCGGGACCGGAGATCCTCGCGCTCGGTACGGTCGCGCAGTACGACTCGCGCGTACAGCTGCACGCGCTCCGGATCGACGGCAGGACGCTCCCGGGATTCCCGGTCGAGTTCGAGACCGCGGACGCGTTCGAAGGAGGCCTCACGCTCGCCGATCTCGATCTGGACGGGCGGCAGGACGTGCTGCTCGCGATGGGCGGAGTGCCGAGGATCGCGATCTTCCGTTCCACCGGAACCGACCTGGCTGCGACTGCGTGGCCGAGGTCGGGCCGAGGGCCCGAAAGCATCGCGCGCACCCCACGGGTGGAGCGAAACGCGGGACCGCGCCTCCCTCCCGACCGCGATCCCGAGCCGGATCTCGCGTTGCCCGCGCACGACCTTCCTCCCTCCCTCGATCCCAACACCACGATTTCCTTCGTGCTCAATCGAACGACGGATGTGCGTCTGCGCGTTCTCGACATCCAGGGCGCAGCGGTGCAGACGGCTTTGGCGGGGAGATTCCCCAAAGGCCTCTACGCGATCGAGTGGGATGGAAGGGATGCGAGCGGCGAAGAGATGCCGACCGGGGTCTACTTCTTCGAGCTCACCGTGGATGGCGTGGTGCGCACGAAGCGGCTCGTGTCTCTGCTTCGCTGATCGGCTTCGGAGAGGGCTGCTCAGAACGCCGAGCGCAAGGTCTGGAAGGTGGCGCCGAATCCGATCCGGAGGAACGTCTCCCCCACTCCCGTCGACTCCGCATCGCCGCGCTTTCCGAACTCGATCAGCCCATCGACATAGCCGCGATCGAACTGGATCGGCAGCCCCACTCCTCCGGTGATCGCCCACTCCGAGACGGTTTCTCCCTTGGACTCGTTCGGGAGCGTCGCGTAGGTGAAACCGGCCCGCCAAAGAGCGCGGCGCAGCACTGGATCGCGCATGGTCTGGTCCCCGTCTTGCAGGCGAACCAGACCGATTCCGAACCGGATGGTGTCTTTCAAATTGCGGAATCCCGGCGCTTCACCGCCATCGCTGCGGAACTCCGACTCCGACCAGAGGCGCTGGACCACGTCGAACGAGATCCGATAGCGCGGAAGCGCCCGAATGGAGAGGCCAGCCCCATATGCCGCCGGCAGTTCGAACTCGGCGGTCTCGCGCAGCTGGATGTCGGTCGTGGTGCGCAAGAGCGATTCCAGATCGAGCGTGGAGGAAAGATCGTAGAACGCGCCCGCGGAGATCCGGTCGTTGACGCGCGCTTGCATTCCCACGGAGACCGGGCGCGCGCTCTCCATGCGCGTGCGAAGCAGATCGCGTGAATCGTCGTAGACTCCGGAGCTGAAATCGCGCTCGAGCTCTTCGCGGATCGTGCCGCTCACGATTCCCCCGCGCACGGCGATGCCGAGATGTCCGCCGGCCAGCCGCGCGCCCAGCGTCGCGGAGAGCTCGCCCAGTCCGCCGCTGCCGATGAGACGCCGCTCGTACTCGTCGCCGCGCCCCGGGTTGACGATTCCTTCCACCGCGTACCGGGCATCGGTGAGATCGCGAAAACCGAATGCCCAACGCAGAACGCTGGGGCCCGGCACCACCGCCTGGATCGCGGGAATGCGCGTTCCTCCGACGCGGTCGGTGGAGCTCCCCTCCGTCTTCATCCAGAGATTCTCGGTGAGGAAGCTTGCCGCCAACCGGGGGCGTTCGCTCCAGACCATCGCGGCGGGATTGATCGAGCTCGTGCCGAACGGATCGGTCGTCCCGATCGCGGTCCATCCCGCTCCGCGCGCCGGCAGGTCGTAACCCTCCACCCAGCGGCCCAGACCTTCAGCCTGATAGAGAGATCCGGCGGCAGACGCGGACTGCGCCCCGAATGCGCCGGTCGCGAGCAGGAGCGCGATCTTGAGGACGGAGGCCGAGTTCATCGGCTCTCCCAACGCGGTTCGGGAGGAGGCGAGTAGACGATGCGAAGCCGCGGTTGCGACGCCGCTTCCGCCTCGCGCGAGGCGACCGCGCCGGCGGAGGAAGCGAGTCCGGTGTCGAGAATGCGCAGAGTGATCCCATCGTTGGGCTCGCCGTCGACCCAACGCTGCACGGCGGGTCCGAGATCGAAGAGCAACGAATCGACGTCCGACTTCACGATGGCGATGTCGATCGCGAGCGCTTCTCTCGCCACCGTGTCCGGTTCCGCCGCCTCCTGCCAGGCGCTCTCGTTGCGGTAGATCCCGACGACGAAGCTGTCTCCCTCCGCGATCGAACCGGGAACGGTTCGTAGGAGGATTTCCGCGCGATGGATGACGGTGCCTCTCTCGATCACTTCCGCGGGAAGGTCGAATCGGAGGAGCGTCTCATGCGGAACGGTCTGCCCAATCTGCAACGCCGGCTCTGCGCCGGTCGCGGGCGGGTTCGAATCGACGAGACGGTACGCATCATCGCTGGGCGCGATCACCACGCTCACCGCATCCTCGCGAAGGATCTCGAGGCTCGGATCGGCCGTCGTGGTGTCGTCGTCCGCTTCTTTGGAAAGAGCGCGCAAGACTCCGGGACGATCCGAAACCAGGGTGAGCGCGAGCCCGCGATTGCTCGCCGGATCGATCTTCCATCGTTTCAGGATCTCGGCCGGAATGCGCACGGCCTCGGCCACGATCAGGGTCTCCCCTTCGGCGGGCGCGATCGTGCCATCGGTCGCGAAGAACGGAGGATCGAGCGGAAGCGGCTCCACGGGGAGCTCCTCTTCGGTCCACGCAGGAGCCGAAGCGGCGATCTCGTGAGCCTGGATCCGGAACGGGCCCCCGCTCGCTCGAACGAGCCGCAGTCCCAGCTCGCCAAGGAGGATGCCGGCGGTGTCGGGCAGCGCATCCGAGTCGAAACGCAGGTATGCGTGCGAGACGAGCCCGTTCTCATCGGCGATGGTGAGCGCGCGAAAGGCGCCGGTCTGGAGTCTCGGTCGGAACGAACGATCGGCGCTGGCAGCGATCCCTTCGATCGTATCGGGAAGAGCTCCCTGGTCGCGGTCCGATCCGGGATTCAGCAGGTCGGTCTCTCCTTCACCGCATGCGATCCCCCCCGCCAAGAGGAGGAGGAAGCAGACGAGCCGGCAAAGGGATCTATTCGTATGCGCAGTCACGGGGTCGCATCGTAGGGGCAGAAAAGCCACGCGGTCAATGAAGGGGTATAGGTCTCTTCGCGCAATCGGGCCGGTCCACCGCATGGCGTTCCAACCCGCGTTCTCTCAAGCAGTTCCGAAGCTCGTTGCGAGCCCGGCGGGATCCGCCGGGACGGTATTGACCCAATCGCGACCTGCTGCCGGGCTCGTCAATTCGCTGTCTGGCTTGAACTTACCCGCACTGGCACGGGCGTTGTGACTCTCTCTCACAAGACCGCAGCGCTGCCAACGGCACATGCGGAAGAAGAATACAGGTCACAGCCCAACCGGATAGCAGAAGGAGAGCCAGAAACGACGATTCGACTTCCCTGATTCGATTCCCCACCGGGTCTTGCCCAGCCCGGTCTCCCGAGGCCACCCTCTCCCCCAGGGTGGCCTCCCCTCTTGGGATCGATTATGCTCGGCGAACCATGCCGAAATCCGAGGCGGCTCGTCTCACGAGCCGTGGTACCACTCCACGACAATTCGTCACCATCCGATCGATCCTGATCGGAATGCTCGCGCCCTGGATTGCGCTGAGTCCAGCGTGGGCCCAGACCAGCGCTACCCTGCAGGACCTGCTCCGCTCGGTCGACGGGGATCGCGCCGACGAAGCGCAGATCGGACCTGGGTACTCCGCGCCTCCTTGGTCGTTGGAGACCTCGCTCGATCGCTCGCTCTATCGCGTCATCCCGGGTGATCGCATCCACGTCGGGATTTGGGGCGAATCCCCGGTGAGCCATCTTCTCGGAATCACTCCCGACGGAATGCTGGTGATCCCGAAGGTGGGACCGATCGAGGTCGCGGGTGAGACGCTGGAGGACGCGGAGCACGCGGTCGCGGAGGTGTTGGCGAAACTCTATCCGCGAGCGCGCGTCACGCTCACGCTCCTCGAGCCGGGCCGATTCCGCAATCTCGTCACCGGCATGGTGGCGAATCCGGGAGTGTACGAGAGCATGGTGGGCGATCGGCTTTCCATGGCGCTGCGCGCGGCGGGGGGAATCTCTCCCGGAGGGACGGTGCGGAGAATCCGGATCTCCGGTCCGACCGAAACCGCCACCGCTTCGCGATCGACTCCGATGGTCTCCGACTCGCCGCGCGAAGTGGACCTCCTTCCCTGGCTGGTCCGCGCGGATCTCGAAGCGAACCCGGTCTTGACGCCGGGACAGGTGATCGAGGTCGCTCCCCAGGAGGAGACGGTCTCGATTCGCGGCGCGATCAACGGCCGGAGCAACTATCGCAATCCCGATCCGGTGGAAGGAGCGTTCGGGAACCGCCCGCCGGAGGAGCCCGCGATCGAAATCGAGTGGAGGGAAGGGGACACCTTCGGATGGCTGCTCGAAACCGCGGGAGGGGCGAGTCGTCTCGCGAGCGGGACCGCCACCATCGAGCGGCCTGGGGAAGAAATCCGCAAGCTCGATCTGGAGAACGCGGAAGATCTCGCCTTCCCGCTGGAAGCGGGTGATCGGATCGAGGTCGAAGCGGGCGCGCGCTGGATATTCGTGGTGGGGGCGGTGCGCGCGCCGGGACGGTATCCCTATTTCCCCGGCTACAGCGCGGAGGAGTACGTGCTGATGGCGGGCGGCACGACCGAATTGGGGCGCGACAGTGGTTGGGAGATCACACGAGTCGACGGGGAAGTGCGCGAGGTCGACGGATCGGTGCGCATCGAGCCGGGCACGAAGCTGCGCGTCCCGGAAATCCGCGTGCAGAAGGTGAGCCGGTACCTCGGACCGCTCACGAGCGCGGCCGCGCTCGCGCTCTCCATCATCGCGATCGCGAATCGGTGAGGAAGAACGCCGACTCCCAGACGCGCGCGGTCTGATCCCAGGTCCGCTCGGCCCCGACATAGCGCCGTCCCGGGCCTGCTCCCTCCGGCCACGGCCAGCCGATGAGCGGGGCGCCTGACTCCCGCCATCGCCCCGCCCAACGCTCCAAAGCGTCGGTCCAAGACCGCGGATCGGACGCCACCACCTCTCCGGCTCCGAGCGATTCGATCAGAGGAGTCGCGCCTGCCAGCAAGGGACGGTCGCACGCCATCGCGAAGAGCGCTTTCATCGTGGGAACGCCGCTTCCGAAGCGCACCCGCATCGTCTCCTCCTCGTACGGCGCCACCAGGATCTGTGTCGCCTGCGCGAGGATCGCGGCCTCTTCTTCCGGCCTCGGTCCGAGCAGCCGGATCCGGTCTTGCAGCCCGCGCTCCGCGACCTTCCTGTCGAGCGTGTCGCGCAAGTTTCCATCGCCCATGATCCAGAGGCGCACCTGCGCGAGCCGGCTCTCGCCCATCGCCTCGAGCAGAAGCTCGAGTCCCTGCCAGCGCGCGAGGTTTCCGATGAAACCGATCACGAAATCGGAGTCGTCGTAGCCCAGCCCGCGCCGCGCCCGCAGCGCGGCTGCCGCTTCGAACGGTGGGAGGTACGTGCCGTTGGGCACGAAGAGCATCCGCGCGCGATCGATGCCGTGGCGCGCGTGGTGGAGATCGGCGAGCCCGGGGGCCGCGACGCCCACGCGGACTGCTCGTCGCAGGAGAGCGCGCTCGAGCGTCTGCTCCACGCGCTGCTTCAACCCAGCGTCTCCTCGCAGCCGCGCATGGCCGAGCGTGGAAGCGTTCGACTCCACGAAGAGCGGCACGCTGCGCGGGAGCGCGAGCGGCGCCGCCGTCATCGGTTCCATCCGCGCGAGCACGAGATCGGGGCGATAGCGGCGCGTCTCCTCCAGGAGCGCTCGCCCTGCGCGCAGCTGTGCGATCCAGTGACCGAGGCGCGGGATCTCCGGGCGGGCGATCGAGCGGATGCCGTCCGGAGGGCCGCTCCAGGAGATCGGTCCGCGCGGGGTGAGGGCCAGACACCGCACGCGATGCCCCCGGCTCTCGAACGCATCCACGAGCCGCCGCGCGTGCGTCGCATGCCCCTCGGCGAGCGTGAGATCGATGCCGGTGTAGAAGAGGATGCGAAGCGGAATCGGCGCGCGACCAGTCCTCACCATACGAATAACGCGGCCGCCCAGAACCAGACCCAGGGATTCTGAGGAAGGTCGCCGCTGAACTGCGCGCAGGCGAGCGCGAAGAACCACTGCACGCCCGCGATGCGGATCAACAGATCGCGTTGCCTTCCTTCTTCGCCGGACCCTGCGCCCGAAGAGACCATTCCCGCTCTCCATCGCCGCGCCACCGCGATGAGGAACGCGACGAAAAGCGCGAACCCGAACAGGCCGTTCTCCACCCAGATCTCCAGGAAGATGTTGTGCGGATAGATCCGGGTATCGCCGAGTCCGATGAGCGGTCCGAACGCTCCGGTCCCATGCCCCCACCACCCGGCTGTTCCGATGTGCTGGAATGACGCTTGCAAAAGGAGGAGCCGCGCGAGGTTCGAAGCGTCGTGCCCCGCGAAGGGGCTTTCCTCGAGCACCGTTCCCAGAGTGATGAACCAGAGGAGGCCCGCGATGGCGACCAGGGAACCCGTCACCGCGACGAAGAGGCGCAGATGCCCACGTCGCCGCGGATCGAGGATCCACCAGAGCGCGAGCGAAGGCACCAGAGCCGCGAGCGGTCCACGCGAGCCGGAGAGATAGAAGACGACCACGAGGAGCGCGGCGATGGCGAAGGTCCATACGCGCGAGATTCGCCCCCCGGCGCGGAGCGCGCAGAGCGCGAGCAATCCCATCCCCATGTGCCGGGCGAGCCAGATGGTGTTGAGGCCGGCCACGCGCAGCCGGTCGTCGAATTCATAGTAGTGCGAGAAGTAGTTCCAGATCGCGAACAGCGCGATCGCGGTCTCCCAAATCACGATCCATCTCAGCAGGCTGAATCCGATCTGGAAGCGTTTCGCCAGATCGGCTCCCCGATCCAGAAAGACGCGGGCCGCCACGACCAGCAGCACCACTGCGATCAGGAAGTAGAACGCCTTTTCCCCGCCATATCCGGGTGCGGAGGTGGATCGGAGGCCGACGTAGAGCACTCCGTTCAGGAAGAGCGTGAAGAGGACTACCGGGTCGCGCAGCGCCTTCCAGTACCAGCCGGGCCGCGCGGAAGTCGGCTCCAGCCACGTCTCGGACCATGCAATGACCGCGAGGGGCACGATCAAGAGGATCGGAGGAATCGGCAGCGGGAGCTCGTTCAGGCCCATCGCCCAATAGAGCGGATCGAGAAGGGGCAGCCCTGCGATCACGAACGCGACAGCGCGCTCGGGAGCCGACCAGAGCAGACCTGCCACCGATGCGGCGACGGCTCCGAGCAGGAGCCACGGCGAATATCCGCTCGTCGCGATCAAGGTCAGATCGAGGAGCGCGATCAGCGGAAGCGCAGCTCGCCATCCGGGGAGCGGCGGCGCCGCCTGAACGGTCATGAAGCGACGAGCCGCTCGAGCCAGGAGCGGACTCGGAGCTCGCTTGCCAGCCGGAGCATCCGCTCGAAGGTCTCCGGATCTCGCCTGCGCATGGTGCGCAACAGCTCCAACCCGGCCGCGACCGTCACGCTGGCCGCGAACGCCAGGGCTGTCGAGGCGAGAACGATCCAGCGGCGGATCGGTCCCGCCTTGTCGATCGCGGGCCGCGCCTCGTCCAGCACGTAGACGGTGGCCGTGTCGCGCGTCTCCTGGATCCTGTACTGCTCGTACTGCTGCACCAGGAGCTCATAGATCTGCTCCTGAACTTTCACTTCGCGGAGCGCCCGCAGATAGGAGAGCGCGAGGTGTGGATACAGGGAGAGCGGAATCTCGAAGCGGTTGATCTCCGCCCCGCCTGGTTCCCCGAACGAGTCGGCATCGATCGAGCCGCTGTCGAGCTGGAAGGTCCGGATGGCGGGGATCTGTCCGGACC
>CAMPIC010000040.1 GCA_946886185.1 uncultured bacterium | reverse complement strand
GGCGCGCGCCAATCTTCGCTTCAACCTGATCCTCTCGATCGTGATTTCCGCAGTGTTGCTGGGTGGGGTCGTGCTTGCAGCGCGCGCGGCCAATCGATCGATCCGTCTCTCGCGGATGAAGTCCGACTTCGTGTCCAACGTTTCGCACGAGCTCCGCACTCCGATCGCTTCGATTCGCGTCTTCGCGGAGCTCCTGCGCGCCGGCAGAGTGCAGTCTCCCGAGAAAGTGCGCGAGTACGGCGAACGGATCGAGGCGGAGAGCACGCGGCTTGCCCGGCTCGTCGACAAGGTCCTCGATTTCTCGCGCATCGAGTCGGGACGCAAGATCTACCACTTCGAACCGATCGACCTGGGGGAGCTCGTGCAGGAACGGGTCGATCGCTTCCGGCAGCGCCCGGAAGTGAGCGGGTTCCGGATCGAGATGGAGCCGATTCCCGCGCTCCCGCCGATCCCCCTGGATGCCGACGCCATCGGCCTGGCGATCGACAATCTCCTGGAGAACGCGGTCAAGTATTCTGAAGAGAGCCGAGACGTAATCGTGCAGATCCAGAAAGAGGCTGACCAGACGGGAGTCCGCGTGATCGATCATGGTCGCGGGATCGCGCGCGCAGAGCAGGAGCGGATCTTCGATCGCTTCCACCGCGTGAACCAGGGCGCGGTCCACGATGTCAAAGGCACCGGACTCGGCCTATCGATCGTGGAGCACGTCGTGCGCGCGCACGGAGGAACGGTTTCGGTGGAGAGCCGGCTCGGCAAGGGAAGCGTCTTCACCTTCTGGCTGCCGAGCGATGGAGAGTCGCACGAGGAGGAGCCCGCGGAGTGAACCGGGTCTTGATCGTCGAGGACGATCCGTCCATGGCGGCGGCGCTGCGCGATGGCTTCGAATCGGAAGGGTATGAGGTCCGGCTGGCCGACGATGGAGCCAGCGGGTTGCGCGCCGCGGACTCCGATCCTCCCGATCTGCTCATCCTGGATGTGATGCTTCCGCGGATGAGCGGCCTGGATGTGTGCCGGAAGCTCCGCCAGCAGGGTTCGCGCCTCCCGATCATCATGCTCACGGCCCGGTCCCAGGAGATTGACAAGGTGATCGGGCTGCGCGCAGGCGCGGACGATTACGTGAGCAAACCGTTCGGCTTCCTCGAGCTCCTGGCCCGGGTCGAAGCGCTCCTACGCCGCGCCTCGCCGCACGCGTCCAACGTGATGCAATTCGGCGATGTGTATCTCGACCTGGAAAAGCGCGAGGTGCACAAGAACGGCAAGCAGCTCGACCTGTCTCCGCGCGAGTTCCGGCTGCTCGCGTACCTGGTGGATCATCGCGGAGAGGTGGTCGAGCGCCAGACCTTGCTCGACGCGGTCTGGGGATATCAAGAAGCGCCGCTCACCCGCACCGTCGACATGCATGTGGCCAAGCTGCGGCGCAAGCTCGAGGACGATCCGGCCAATCCCCGGCTCATCATCACCGTCCACCGCGCCGGTTATCGGTTCGCCGGATAGCGGGCCGGCATCGACGCATCGGGTTCCCCGATCAGCAGGCCGGCGACGCCAGCCGCGTACGGAGCGCGCGCCGCGCCCGGAAGAGCTGGCTCTTCGACGTCCCTTCCTGGACTCCCAGGATGCTTCCGATCTCCAGGTGCGTGTACCCCTCGAGATCATGGAGGATCAAGACAGCGCGGTAACCGGCAGGCAGCCCTGCGATCGCCCGTTCCAATTCGACTCGCGAGATCTCGCGCGGAGGCCGCGTCGGCGCGACCGGGTCGTGGAGCTCGATCGATTCACTCGTGTCGTGACGCCGCACTCTCCGCAAGTGCTCGCGGGAACAGTTGAGCGCGATCCCGGTGAGCCAGCTCTTGAGACTCGACTCCCACCGGAAGCCGGGCATGCCGCGCACCGCTCGGACCCAGGTGGTCTGCAGCACCTCTTCCGCGTCGGCATAGTTGCCGCGCACGAAGCGGAGCACGATCTGAGTCAAGGCGGGCGAGAATCGCCGATAGAGGGTTCGAAAGTCGCGCTCGTCGCGATCGATCAGGAAGCGGTCGACCAGGATCCGGTCCGGAACCTCCCGGTCGATGACGGAACGGGACCCGTGCGCAGGCATGCGCGCTCCTCTTTCGAAGGAGTTGAGATCCCGGCGGAGGGAAGGACGAGGGCCGCCCCTATTTTGTTCACGGAAAAATGATGATTCCGATCTCGGACGCCGAACTCGTGCGCCGAGGACCGGGAAGTCCCCCCTCTTTGCGTGCGGTATTCGCGCAGTGTCTTGGTGGCGCCGCGCTCTGGGCGCTCTCTCGTGAGCCTCGGGTGCCGGATCCCTGGGCCCACCGTGCTTGAGTGCGCGGCGGCGCCGCCGCAGTTGCCTCCGGTCGGCGTCTCGAGTCAGATTGTCGGATCGGTCGATCGGTCAGCGGCGCCGCGCGGTCTTCAGCTCGATGGGCGTGCGAACCTCCCGAGCGAAGACGACAGGGCTCGCCGAGCGGACAAGCATGCATGGGACTTCACGGCAGAAACGGGGGAACAGTTGACGATCATCGAAGGCTTGCGCGAGGACTATCTCCGGCACATCGACCGCCTGCGCGCGGAGATCGAAGCGTTCATGAATGAGGATGCCATCTGGAAGCGAGCGCCGGGGATCACCAACCCCGCGGGCAACCTTTGCCTACACCTGGCTGGAAACCTGGAGCACTTCATCGGAGCGCAGCTGGGCGGGAGCGATTACGTGCGCGATCGCCCCGCGGAATTCGCCACGCCACGGGTCTCCCGGAGCGAGCTCCTTCGCCGCGTCGAGAGCGCGCGTGAGCAGGTCGATCGAACCTTCGTCGGATTGGCGGAGTCGGATTTGACTCGCGAAGTTCCCACGGCAATCGCGGACGAGACCCAGCCTCTGGGGCGGTGGCTTCCATGGATCCTCTGCCACCTCAACTATCATCTCGGACAGATCAACTACTGCCGTCGCCTCCTCGACCACTGAGCTGCGCGTGTTTCAAGTCGATGATGAGCGCAATCAGCCGTGATTCTTCGGATGGGCGCTTTGGATCATCTGCTCGAAGTCGGCTCGCGCTGCTTCGATCGTGCTGGACGGCCCGGTCAACTTGAAAAACCAGTTCGCGTCCGGCCCCTGCACGATCGCGCCCAACAACGCGTAGCCCGGATAGGGATCGGGACTCACCATCGTGTTGGTGTAGGTGCCGGCGACTTCCACGAAGGTGACCGGCATGCCGTTGACCTCTGCGTCCCGCGTCTTCATCTGGTCGACGCTCGGGGACCCGTCTTCCTTGGTGAACTGGTTGGCCCAACGCGTCGCGTTCGACATGGCATCTCCGCCCTGGCCCGGTCCGAAATAGAACACCGCCAGTTCGGCGTCTCCGCCCGGACCCGGCACGCGGTACTGGGCCTTGCGCATTCCCGAGCTCGGCTGCTCGGTGATCCAGCTCGACCCAGCCGTCCATTCGAGCTCTCCGCTCCCCGTGGCGTGTGGGTTGGCCATTTCGGCATTCCCAGCCTGGGAAGACGCCGCGGGCGACTCGCCGGGACGAGACTGCCCGTCGGATGACTCACTCTGCTCTGTCTTGCCGCATCCCAGCGAGGCGACCAGCACCGATGAGAGCATCAGCCCCGTGACCCAACGGATCGAGCCGTGCATCGCGTTCTTCCCTGTACCCACGCGCATCCCCCTTCTTGGTTGTCCTCGGTCCGGTCTCGTGCCGGTTGCCGTACTGGCGTACTCCACGCCCGACCTCGTCGAATGACCTCTGTCGAGCCGCGGGAGCAACGCGGAGTCTAGCGCGTCACCCTCGTCCCGTCGCCTCTCGTCGCCCGCTCGCATCCTCGCGCACTCGCTCATGACCGCCAACTCAACTCGGCTGCCACGGCCGCCGGGCCTTCGGCTCGAGCCGGTGCCCCAATCGAGCTCCGCTCGCGATCAGAGCGAGCAACCCCACCGAGAAGGCGAACAGGAGCCACGAGGTCGGGGCATGCACCCGCGGGTCCGAAGCGAATTCGACGATGGACGCCTGAGCGATGACCAGAAGGATCGCGGACACGAAGGCGCTCCAGATGGACGCGTGATCGGACGGCTCCTCGGCGTCCACGACCGCGCCTACACAAACGAATGCCGCGGCCACGATGGCGAGCGCGCGGCGCACCGTCGTCGGGCCTCCTTGGAGCATCTCCAGACCCAGATCGCGGAGCCAGGCCAGCTCCCAGATCGGAAGCATCGATCGATACGAGAGGAGCCAGCTCGTTCCCAGGACCGCCAACGTGCCCACCGCCACGACGAAGAACGGAGCCCACCTCGAGATCCGACGTCGTCCATGAAGACGGAGCCGGCCCAGCGCATGACCCGTCCAGCTGAGCAGGATGAGCGAGCCGAGACTGACCCCCGGCTCGATGCCGGGGAGGGCGATCTGGCTGAGTAGCAGCGTCCACGGCCAAACCCAGGAGAGACGCAGCAGGAGTCGCGCGAGCGGAAGAAAAACGGTGCGGTTCCAGCTGTCGAAATCGTCTTTGACAGGTTGGTCCGCACGCGATGGTGCGGCCGTGTCAGCGCCCGAGGATGGGACCATGGTCTCGGAGACCTTCGTCTCGGAGACGTCGATCCTTGGGAGAAAGTCCGGGGGCGGAGGCGGCAGGAATGAGAACTCGAGTCTGCGTCGACTCAATAAGGATTGCCCGAGTACCTCTGACGCCGCGCTTGGAACATAGGACGATCGTTCTTTAAGGTCGCGCGCGACTGATGGCCTCGTCGAAATTACCAAAATGATCGTTTCGATATCGTGGCGACGGGCAGCTCGTCGGATGACACGGTCCGTCGAAAGCCCTGGCTGGAAGGAGACGGTCGCCAGTGCTTCCGCGATCCGAGCGGCCTGGTCGGCGCCGCGTCCAGACCGCGCCACGATCCGTCGCCGCGTGCCCGGCAGGAACGCCCCAGTCTCCAAACCGACCTCATGCCCGGCACCGAGAGCAGCGCTCGCGATCGACCTCGCCGCGCTCAAGATCCACTCCGCATCGAGGTTGGAGACTTGGTGCAAGTCCGTGATCAGTACGATGGATCCATTCAGCGAAGTCGATTCGTCTCGATTTCCAACTGACTTAAAATCATCTTCATGGTGGCGCTCCTGCAGTTGGAATGATGGGTCGAGTCCGAGACGCTCCAGGGGCACAACCGCTGGCAGAGCTACCACGCAGCCTCCCAGCCGCGTTCTGGATCGAACGATCTTGAATCCCAGTGGGTCCGCCGTCCGCAGCCAGACGGGTCCCAGCTCATGAATACCCCGCGCCTGCACGCGGACCTCGAACCGTTCCACGACCCGATCGTTGGGTGATAGCCCAACCAGATACGAGATCGGTCGATCCGATTCGCCTCCGCTTTCCAGTCGGAGTGCAGTCGGAAGAGGAGCGTCGACACGCAGCCAGGGGAGAGGCATCGCCTTGTCGTTCACGATCTCGATCGCGACCTGAACCGTATCGCCGACTTCGACGTGGGTGGGAGTGACCGTTCTCCGGCACTCGATTCCGCGCAGGGCGAAGCGACCCCAGATATGGACCACTGCCCCGAGCGCCGTCAGGAGAATTGCCGCCAGAAGGAGGAAGGGAGAACCGCGGAATCCGCCAAGCACGGCCAGCAGCGCCACCAGAATCCAAAACGAACGAGTCACTTCCGAAGCCTACCACCGCATCCTTTGCCAAGAGCGAGGTCCGCATGATAGAAACATCCAATTCCGCCCGTTACGCGAAGATGCCGGACTCCCCCGCGATCGCCAACGCCCGGTCGGACGAAAGGACGCGATGCTGCTCTCTCAGATCCCGATCTCCACGCTCCGAGAAGATCCTTCCGACGCGGAGATCCCGAGCCACAAGCTGCTCGTGCGAGCCGGCTACATCCAGAAGATCGCGTCCGGGATCTACGTCTACGGCCCGCTCATGTGGCGCGTGCTCAAGAAGGTTTCGCAGATCGTCCGCGAAGAGATCGATCGCGAAGGCGGCAACGAGATGCTCATGCCGATCCTCCAGCCGCGCGAGATCTGGGACGAGTCGGGACGGTGGAACCGCTACATCGCCGACGGCATCCTCTTTCACCTCACCGACAGCAAGGATGGCGAGCTCTGCCTCGGACCGACCCACGAAGAGGTCATCACCACCTACGTGAAGAAGATTTGCAACTCTTACAAGCAGCTCCCCTTCAACCTCTATCAGATCCAGGACAAGTTCCGGGACGAGATCCGTCCCCGCTTCGGGCTCATGCGCGGCCGCGAGTTCATCATGAAAGATGCGTACTCCTTCGACGCCGACGCGGCCGGACTCGACAAGAGCTACGACGCGATGAGCCGGGCCTATCACCGCATCTTCGAACGCTGCGGCCTCGAGTTCCGCGCGGTCGACGCGGATGCCGGAGCGATCGGCGGGAGCGGATCGCAAGAGTTCATGGTGCTCGCGGACAAGGGTGAGGATGCGATCCTCATCTGTAACCGCGGCGACTACGCGGCCAACGTCGAGAAAGCGGATTCGCGCATCACTCCCTCCCCGGACGGCGGCGCTCCCAAACCGCTGCGCAAGGAGTCGACTCCGAACATCCGGAGCGTCGACGAGCTGGTGAAGTTCTTCGATCTGCCCGCCGCGCGCATGGCCAAGACCGTGCTTTACGACGCGATCTATCCCGATCGGATCGACTCGGTCGCCGTGTTGATGCGCGGAGATCTGGAAATCAACGAGGTCAAGCTGACCAACGCGCTCGACGCGCTTGCGGTCCGGCTGGCGGACGAAGCGACGGTGAAGCGGGTGACGCGCGCCGAGGTCGGCTTCGCGGGCCCCATCGGACTGCCGAGCGAAGTGAAAGTGTTGGCCGATGTCACGCTCAAGCGGATGACCAACCTCTTGACCGGATGCTGCGAGACCGACTTCCACTGTCTCGAAGTCAATCCGGGACGCGACTTCCCGATGCCGGAGTTCCGAGATCTTCGTAAAGCGCGCGCTGGAGAAGGATGCCCACGATGCTATGGATCGCTCGTGGAGACGCGCGGCATCGAAGTCGGGCACATCTTCAAGCTCGGCACCAAGTACTCCGAGCCGATGCAGGCCACCTTCGTCGATCAGGATGGAAAGCGCCGCCCGTTCGTCATGGGATGTTATGGGATCGGCATCTCCCGCACCGCCCAGGCCGCGGTCGAGCAGAACTTCGACGAGGCCGGAATCATCTGGCCGAAGCCGATCGCTCCTTTCGAAGCGGTCGTGGCGGTGCTGGACCCCAAGAAGGCGGAGCAGATGGAGCTCGGAACGCGGCTCTATCAAGAGCTGCGCGCCAACGGGATCGACGCCTGCCTCGACGATCGCGCGATGTCCCCCGGGGTCAAGTTCAAGGACCTCGACCTCCTCGGCTTCCCGACGCGGATCGTCGTCGGGCGCCGGGCCGCCGAAGGGATCGTGGAGATGAGCGAGCGCCGCCGCCCGGAGGAAAAGTCGGAAGTCCCATCGTCCGAAGTGCTCGCTCGCGTCCGCGGCTGATTTGTCGATCGATCGATCGGGAACGGACCTCAGTCCACTCGTCAGCGTGAATGGGGCTAATCTGATCCTGTCCGATCAGCACATCGATCGACGGTCGAGGGTTCGTACTGGGGTTTTCTCTCAGTCGCAAACATCCCGTTGTTCACGCGGGGCCACCACTATCCCAGCGGATCACGGTTCGCGGTAGTTGGTCGTATCTAGGCCGTCTCGGATTCGACTACTATTGGAACCGTCGAAGTCAGGGACGGGGCTGCTCGGTTTCATTGTCCCGTTCTCTCGCGAACCGCCGACCGGGCGAACATCCGAATAGGCCGGATGAACAGGCCGGATAGCAGTTCCCGAGAGATCGATCCGGCGGTTTCCACCTGACCATCGACCAGGCATGACGCCTCACGGACCATCCCGTCCCCTGGGTCCGAGCGTCGGCATTGCTGTCTCCCATCCCCAGTTTCGGTTTCGGTAGGAACCGACCGGATTCGGCATCTCTTGCACCAGGAGGTCCGCTCGATGCTACGACTCGTTACTTCACTGGCAGCACTGTTCTGCATCTCCTTCGCAGGCAGCGCGGCATTCGCACAGGCTCATCTCACGGCTCATCTGACCGGCGCCCAGGAGCGACCCGCCGTCGCGACCGCGGCGCAAGGAACCGCGGTCTTCGCCCTGACCGGCGACGATCTGCATTACTTCGTCACCGTCGAAGGACTGAGCGGTTCGATCACCGGAGCGCACATCCACAACGGCAAGCGCGGCGTCAATGGCGGCGTCGTGCATGACATCATGTCCAGCTTCCTGGGAACCGGGATCACCACCGCCCACGGCACCTGGGAAAACCTCACCGCCGGCCAGATCACGGACCTGCTCGCCGGCAACTACTACGTCAACGTCCATACGGCGGCGAACCCTGGCGGAGAGATCCGCGGTCAGATCGACATCGCCGGCGGCACCCATCTCACGGCGAACCTGAACGGCGCCCAGGAAAACCCCGGAACCGGCGCGGCAGGACTCGGGACCGCTTCGTTGACGCTCACCGAGGAAGGTCTGGAGTACAAGATCACCGTCAACGGACTCACCGGCGCAATCACTGCCGCGCACATCCACGGTGGGGAGATCGGAGTGAACGGCGGAGTGGTCTTTGACCTGGGAGGCTCCTTCTCAGGAACGACCGCGGAGGGCATCTGGCGTCGGGGACCCGCAGCGGGACAGCTCACCGACGCCCTCGTGCGCGACCTGCTGCTCGGACGGCAATACGTCAACGTCCACACCGCGGCCAATCCGGGCGGCGAGATCCGCGGCCAGATCCAGCTCTCGTCCGGGTTCGGTGGAACGGCGCGGATCGATCAGGCGCAGGAAGTCCCTCCCACCGGCGCACCCGGTCAGGGAACGGCCACGTTCACCCTCACTCCGAGCGGACTCGTCTACAACATCACGGTCGAGGGTTTGACCGGCGCGATCACCGCGGCGCACATCCACCGCGCGCCTGCCGGTGTCAACGGGGGAGTGGTACGCACCCTCACCGCCGACTTCACGGGCGGAACGGCCCGCGGGGTCTGGCGCGCCAACGACACCGAGCCCTTGACCAACGATCTGATCTGCGAGCTCTTCAAGCAGGGTCTCTACGTGAACATTCACACCGCTGCCAACCCGGGCGGGGAAATTCGCGGACAGATCATCCTCAACCCCACGAGCACGACGCTCGCGGCGAACCTGACCTCGAATCAGGAAGAGCCGACCAATCCTTCGACGGCGCGCGGCAATGCCTCGGTTCGCCTGTCGGGGACGACCTTGAGCTTCGACATCAGCGTGCAAGGTCTGACCGGAGCGATCACCGCCGCGCACTTCCACAACGCGCCCATCGGCGTCAACGGAGGAGCGACCTTCAACATCCTGGGCGCGTTCGGAGGCGGAAACACGGCGCACGGTTCGATCGCGGGACTGACGCAGACGCAGATCAACGACTTCCTCAAGGGGAACTTCTACGTCAACGTGCACACCGCGGCCAATCCGGGCGGAGAGATCCGCGGGCAGGTGTTCGTTGCGTCCGGTCTCGGAATGCGCTTCCCGCTCACCGACGATCAGGAAGTGCCGGCGACCGCATCGACCGCGCTCGGAACCGGCAGCGGCACCCTCACCAACGACGGACTCGTGTACGCGATCACCGTGAGCGGGTTGGGAAGCGCGATCACCGCATCGCACTTCCACAATGCCGCCACGGGAGTGAACGGCGGAGTCGTCCGAAACTTCACGCTCACGAGCAACCACATCGAGGACGTGTGGCATCCCGCGGACGGGCAGCCTCTCAACGCCGCGATGCGGACCCAGATCATGCTCGGCAACATCTACGCGAACGTGCACACCGTGGGCAATCCGGGCGGTGAGATCCGTGGCCAGGTCAATCCTGCTTCTGGATTCGCCACCGAGGATCCGCTCATCGGCGGAGCCGAGGTGCCTCCGGTCGCGACCGACGGCATGGGTACGGCCGGTACCACGCTTTCCGAGGAAGGCGTGATCTACAATCTGTCGTTCGCGAACATGTCGAGCGCATTCACCGCATCGCACTTTCACAGCGCCCCCGCGGGAGTCAATGGCGGCGTCGTTCACGACATCACCTCTTCCGTGACTGGAGGCACCGGTCGCGGAGTCTGGACCGGAATCACCGATCTGTTGATGTGCGACTACTTCAGCGGCTCGTTGTATATCAACGTGCACACCAGCCTCAACCCGGGCGGAGAGATCCGGAGCAACCTCAACGACCTCACTCCGAGCGACGCTCCGATCCTTCCGTTCGAGCCGCGCTTCCAGATGCGCACGTCGCCCAACCCGACCAGTGGTTACGCTTCCATCGCGTACGAGCTTCCGCAGGCGACTCACGTCGCGCTCCGGGTGTACGACGCGCGGGGTGCGGTGATCGGGATCCTGGCCGAGGAGGCCCAGCAGGCCGGCGCCCACGAGGTGGAGCTGGACGCCACACGCTGGCCGAGCGGCGTCTACTTCGTGCGTCTCCAGACCGACCTCGGCGCAGATACGCAGAAGCTGGTCCTGATCGGCAACTGATCGACGCATCGATCCGGAGTCGGGCCGTTTGCCGGTTCGACTCCAGTTCGAGCTCGACCTACGTAAAGGGATGGCCGGGGCTCCGCGCTCCGGCCATCTTGCGTATGGGTCGAACGCTCAGGGGGCTGTTCGCGTCCTTGGAATCGGGCAGTTGACCAGCAACCCGAACGCCCGAGCTGCGTACTGGCGCGCCGGGACCGAGGTGCGAAGAGCGGTTTTCGTCGCTCTGCCGAACCATTTTCCGAGCGGTGATCTCCGCCGAATGAGGGCTACCATGAGAACCAGATCCGAACACATGATGGGCAAACTGCAGGTCGCATGGCTTTCCACCACGCTCATCGCCGGCGTTGCCACGACGACCCTGGCCGAAGAGTTCACCGAGTCATTCCAGTTCAGTGGAGAGCGATTGATCCTGGTGGCCCTGATCGGGCAGGTCGAGGTCAGCTGTCACGAGGGCAACGAGTTCCTGGTCGAGGTCCATGTCCAGGGCGAGGATGCGAGCCGCGAGATCATCGAATTCGAGGAGAAGGCAGGGTCGACTGCGGAGCTCTGGATCCACTTTCCTGTCGAGGATGAGCGCGACTACGTCTATCCCCGCCTGGGCCGCCGCTCCACCACGACATTCCAATCCGGCCGATCCGATCCCGACAGCTTCATCGGCCAGCTCCTCGATCTGGCGCAGGGAGATCGCATTACCGTGTCGGGCGACGGCCGGGGCCTCGAAGTGTGGGCCGACGTGACGATCAAAGTTCCGCAGGGCCGCAAGGCGCAGGTCGATCTCGGGGTGGGTCACATCCTGGCCACCGATCTCACGAGCGCGCTGAGCCTGGACACTCGTTCCGGGTCGGTCGAGGTGGCGCGTGTGACCGGCGATCTCTCCGTCGACACAGGGAGCGGAAACGTCAGCGCGGAGGAAATCACT
>CAMPIC010000039.1 GCA_946886185.1 uncultured bacterium | reverse complement strand
TGCGCGACGTCATCCCAGCCGACCTGCCTTCCTACCAGTTCGCCGCGGAGAATTCGGGAGTCCGGATCCATGCGACACTGCCCATCGAGCCGGCGGCCGAAGGAGCGCTGATCGAGCGGCTCGACACGCGGACTCGCATCTGGCGCACCGTATCGAGCCCTCTGCCGCCCGACGCCGAGGGAAGGATCATCTACCTGGATGCGTCCGCGGAGCCGGGGGTCGAGTACGAATACCGCTTCCGCGTCCGCTTCCTGAACGGACAAATCGTGGTCTTCGGACCGTACCTGTTCGACTTCCAGCTCGCCCTTCCCCAACGGCTCGAGCTCGCTGTGCAGGGAGCCAACCCGTTCCGGGAAAACATCCCGATGCGGTTAGGGCTGCCCGGTCTGGTCCAGGCCCGCGTAGCGGTGTTCGATGTGACCGGCCGCCAGGTCCGGCAGCTGGTGAATGGGCTGCTGCCCGCCGGAATTCACCGCCTCGAATGGGACGGTCGCGAGGAAGATGGAACCCGGACGACCGCGGGCATCTACTGGGTGCGCGCCGACACCGGTGAGGAGTCCAAGACGATCCGGGTGGTGCACTTCCCGTGAGACTCGTGAACCAGAACCTGCTTCGGTGTTCACGGACAGACCGAATGCGCCGCATCGAGCTCGCGGCGAGAGCCGGAGCGAACGATGGCCGGAACGTGTGTATATGGCTGCGCGATGGCGAGAACGAACGACCCAGGACCAGACGGTCCAGAAAGAACGAACCAAGAAGAGGAGTCCGAATCCATGCCGTTGATCCGTCGAAACCCTGGCCGCAAGGCCTTCCTGGCCTTCCTGGCCGCACTCTTCGGCACGTTTCTCGCGTTCGGCGGTCCCGGCCAGGCGCAAGATGCCTCGCCGACCTCGATTCTCAAGATCTTCAGCGTCGGGGGCGTGCTCACCGCGGATGGCACCCTCTGGCAGTACTCGCCCAGCCAGAAATGGCAGACCATCGATCAGGCGTTCCGCGATCAGGGGCGCGAAACGCACATCCTTCCCCTCCCGGTGCCGGCGCACGCCATCGAAGAAATGGTCACGTTCGGATTCCTGAAGACGACATCAGGAGAAGTGTGGCTCTACGACCTCGAGGACAACGAATGGCAGCGGCTCGACCCGCCGCGTTGACCCTGCGCGGCCCGAACCAGTACCCTCGTCGCAGAACGAGTGGCGAGACACGTTCATCGACAACCTGGAACCGCACGGTTCCGAAGGAGACCCTCATGCGCCACTTGGCGGCTTTGACCCTGGCACTGGCCGCGTTCGCGACTCCGGCAGCGGCCATGACGATCGACGACGTCTTCGCGCTCCTGCAGGCAGGGGTGAACGAGTCGGTGATCCTCGATCAGGTCGAGGCCGAGGACGCGCGCTTCCGCCTCGAAACCGAAGACATCCTCGCTCTCAAGAATGTGGGCGCTTCCGATCACCTGGTGCGTTCGCTCATCGCGACTTCGGACGGGCCCGTCGAGGAGGAGGGGGGCAGCTGGTCGGACGATTACTACTCGAACGACTACTACCAAGATCGCAGCTCGATGTCGCTCTCGTTCACCTACGACCCGTTCGGCTACTACTGGTACAGCTCGCCGTACTACTACGGCTACTACTACCCCTTCCGCACCATCAACTTCGGGTGGTACTACGGGGGCTGCCTGAGCCGCAGCTGGTGGGGCTGGCACGCCTATTGGCCCACCTACTATCGCGACTACTGCGCAGTCTGGTACCCGCGCAGCTACCACCACCACGGCAACTACGATTACGACGGACCTCGCTCTCGCACGCGGCACGCCTACGTCGATCGGGACAACGACCGGTATCGCGATCGCGATGGCCGCGCCTATACGCGGGATACCTCCCGGCGCTCCATCGATAGGACCCGGACCCCGCGCGCGACCGAACGCCAACGGGACCCTGCCGCGATCGGGCGCTCTCCGGAGCGGGATCGGGAGCGGGGGCGAGCCTGGTCCGACCGGGGCGGCACGCGCGATCGAGCCCCGCGCGCCGATCAGGCTCCGCGCAGCACCGGGCGGAAAGAGGTTCGGGAGCCGAGACGTTCCTCGTCGTCCGACCGGAGCTCTCCGGCGCCGACGCCGCGCAGTCGAGGAGGAGAGGATCGCTCTGGTGGCTCGCGCCGCTGGGGGCGGTGATCCGGGAGCCGTGATTCGGCGTGCAGGGCTCAACAGGCCGTCCACGCCGCATGGCAATGGCGTCTGTCTTGCGGTAAAGGTGGGTTGATTTAGAAATCTGACTGCTTTTGATATCCCGGTTGACAAGCCGAACGCGCGGGGACTAACGTTGATACCGGCGCGAATTTAGCCCCGGACGAAGTTCCGGCGGCGCAACGATCGGAAGGGAGCATTTTCAGCTCCCTCTTGGACACGCGCGAGGCGACTCGCGAGCCGTATTCGGATCCTGAGGGATCTCCCGATTTTGAGGATTTCCTACGAAGGAGGTGATGCGAACCCGGCTGAAACGTTATCCGAGGTGGGGTGGGGTGTATTTTTTGCATCACGACATCGTTCGGGAGACGACTCGGTCGATCTCTCGAAACAACGGTCAGGCCAATGCTTAGCGACGACCAGTCAATGCGCCTTAGCTACCGCGTTGCTGCTCAGGTAGGAACGGCCTAACGGTATGAGGACCCCGTGGTTTCGATCGCGGGGTCCTCACTTTTCCCCTCTCATGACCATCCCACCTCCGTTCGACACGCCCGCTACGGCTTACCTTGACCAAAGGGCCGTGAAAAAGGTATATTCGTGCGGTCGTGATACTTGAAGTGGAATCATCGTCCGATGGTGCCACGTTCGAGTCGGCCTGAAGCGATGGACCGCTTCGGAGCTTCCGTTCGACAACCACTGCATGACACAACGTCCACACCTGTTGGCGGGCCGCGGCCCGGCGAGCGCGCGGGATCGCAACGGCTGATTTGCCCTTAGGGATTTCGAGGCTAGCGCCGTCTACAGGGAAGGAGCAGACGCATGGCACGTGTTTCCGTGGTCGTTCCGTGTTCGAGTCAGAAAGACGCGTTGAAGGCGACGGTCGATTCCATCCTCGCTCAGACCTACGAAGATTTCGAGATGCTCGTGGCCGATGACGGTTCCACCGACGGGACCGGACTGGAGATGCTGGCGCATCTCGGCCCCGACCCGAGCCGCGCGGAACGGGCCTGGCTGGACTCGCTGCAGGAGGAGACCGGGTCGCGCTACATCCAAATGATGCGCGGACCGGTCCTCATCCACTATCTGCACCAGGTTCTCTCGCGTGGAGTGGGAGCGGCGCGCAATCGCGCGGTCACGCGCACCATCGGCGAGTACATCGCGTTCGCGGAGCCGGGCGACATCTGGCACAAGAAGAAGCTCGCGGTGCAGATCGACGTGCTCGACACTCATCGCGACCTGCATGCGCTCATCGGTCCCAAGAGCCCTCCCGCGGGACGGCCCGCCTCTCCTCGCCGCAAGCCGATTCCACAGCTCGTCGAGTTCGAGGAGACGGTGCACCCCCCGGGGCTGTCGCTTTCCGGCGCGGTCCTGCGGCGGAGCTGCCTGGGCTGGGACGCGCCGTTCGACGAGAATCTGCCCGCGTGCGAGGACTTCGACTTCTGGCTGCGGCTCGGTTCGCGCTACCAGATCGCGCGGCTCGCCGAGCACCTCCAATCGAGCGGCCCCAGCAGGGTGAAGACGGGTTGGAGTCTGGACCGCTATCGCGTCTACGCGCTCGAGAAGTCGTTCCAGAGCGGCCACCTGACTCCCACCCAACGGTACCGGGTGGCGGAGGTTCTGGTCGATCGATGCGGACGCTTGGCTCAGGGATACCGCCAGCGCGAAAATCTCGAGCGATCGAACTTCTATGAACGCAAGCGCAAGCGCTTCGTCACCGAAGTGGAGAAACTGGACGTGAGCGATCCGCTTTTCACGGGACGCAAGGGATCGGGGCGGAGGTTGTCGGAAGCGACCACCTGATCCGCGCCGCGGGGACACCGATGTGCGATCGAGCAACGAGAAGCTCTTCCATCCGCCCGAACTGATCGGACTGCGGGAAGCGGAGGACGCGCACGGGCAACCGATCCGGCGGCTCGCGAGAACCGTGCCCTCGCGAGAGCGCAGCACCGGGGTGTACAGCTTCGGACTCAACCGGAGCGCGGAGATCGTGATGATCCTGCCGCGGCCGGGAGGCATTCTCCTCCATTCGAAGCGCTTCTATCCGGGAGGGGTCTACCGTCTCCCCACCGGGGGCGTGCAGGAAGGCGAGCCGATCCTCCAGGCCGTTCGCCGAGAGTTGGAGGAAGAAACCGGGCTGCTCCTGGAGCCGAAGCGGTTCCTCTTTCACATGCGTTATCCCGGGGCCCAGACGTCCGCGTCTCGCGCGTTCCACTCCCTCGGGTTCGTATTCCCCCACTCCGATGGGCCGCTCGTTCCGCTCGACGAGAGCGAGCAGATCGACTCGTGGAAGGAAGTCGCGTGGAGCGAGCTGCCCGAGGTGATCGAATCGCTGGAGAATCTCGAGGATGGCTGGTCGGGATGGGGCCAGTTCCGCGCTCTCGCCCATCAGCTGACTTTAGAGTGCCGCGGCGCGCATCCCGAGTGGTTCGAGGATTAGAGCAGGCACGAGATCGTCGCGCTCGCGTCGCAACGGAATGCGTCGCTCCTCTTTCAGCTTCGATCGGTTGGATCGACCGAGAAAAGCGATCACTCTCCGAGACGGCGGAAGAGCTCGCGCGCGATGATCATCCGCTGGATCTGGCTCGTTCCCTCGTAGATCTGATACACCTTCGCGTCCCGCATCAGCTTTTCCACCGGATACTCGCGGTTGTATCCATATCCGCCGAAGATCTGGACCGCGTCGGTGGTCACGCGCATCACGGTGTCGGCGGCGAAGAGCTTGGCGTAGGCCGCCTCGAGGGTGTTCCGTTCTCCGCGGTCGATCAGCCAGGCCGCCTTCCACACCAGCAGGCGCGCCGCTTCGACGTCGCGCCCCATCTCGGCGATCATGAAGGAAATCGCCTGGTGCTGCGCGATGGGGCGTCCGAAGGTGGACCGCTGCGTGGAGTAGCGCACGGCATGTTCGAGCGCGGCCCGAGCGACTCCGACCGCGGCCGCGGACACCACCGGACGCGTGCGATCGAATGCGCCCATGGCGAGGCGCCATCCGTTGCCTTCCTCTCCGACTCGATTCTCCATGGGGACATGCACGTCGCGGAAGGTCACCGCGCGCGTGTCGCTGGCGCGCTGCCCCATGTTCTGCTCTTTCTTGCCCACTTCGATCCCGGGGGAATCGCGCGGCACGAGGAACGCCGACATCCCATCGTGTTTCTTCGCCGGGTCGGTGTACGCCACCACAAAATACCAGTCGGCGACTCCTCCGTTGGTGATCCACATCTTGCTTCCGTTGAGCACGTAGGAATCGCCGTCGCGCTGCGCGATCGTGCGCATCCCGGCGACGTCGCTGCCCGCGTCCGGCTCGGTCACGCAATAGGCCGCGAGCCGGAAGGATTCGGTCATGGGAGTGAGCCACGTCTTCTTTTGTGCATCCGAGCCGCTCAGCACGACCGGAGCTTCCGCGAGCGTGTTCGCCTCCATGGCGGTTCCGATTCCCGAACAGGCGGCCGCAATCTCTTCGGCGATCAAGCATCCCTCGAAGGTGCCTAGCCCGAGTCCGCCATACTCTTCGGGGATGTGGGTGTTCATGAGGCCCACGTCCCACGCTTTCTGACAGATTTCGCGCGGGAACTCGCCGGTCTCGTCGTGGTGCCTCGCTCGAGGCGCGATCTCTTTCTGGGCGAACTCGCGCGCGAGGCGTTGCAGCTCCCGCTGCTCTTCGGTGAGGTCGAAGCCGATCATTTCCGTCCTTCGTTTTGATTCCATTCGGAGGCAGTCGAGTCGACTCGGCGCAGCTCCATGGATGTCGCGGAATCGCGCTCGTCCGGTCCGAACGTCTGCCTCATGTTTCGCGCAGTGTACGCGCGCGATGTCTCGCTCGCCAGCCTGGGGGGCCTGCTACTATTCGACTTCGTGATCGCGAGCGCGCTCGCGCCGAACGTGGACGGTCTGCGGAATGATCTCGGGAGGGACCATGGAAGACGGACGTCGCTCGCTCGCCGGGCGGACCGCCCTCGTCACGGGGGGAGCTCTTCGTCTGGGCCGGGCGATTGCCGAAGCGCTCGCCTCGCGCGGCGCGCATGTCGGAATCCACTATCGGACCAGTCGAGAAGCGGCCCTGGAGCTGACCGAACGCTTCCGCGCCGGCGGTCTTCGCAGTGAAGCGTTCGAGGCCGACCTGGCAGAGCCCGCGCAAGCCCTCGATCTGGCCGATCACGTCGAAGAACGATTGGGTCCGCTCGACATCCTGGTGCTCTCCGCTTCGGAGTATCCAGAGCTCGATCCGGCGGAGATCGGCCTCGAAGACATGGAGCGCACGCTGCGCACGAATCTGATCAGCCCGTTCCTGCTCGCCCACCGCATCGGATACCGCATGCAGGCGCGCGGCGCCGGCCAGATCGTCACGTTGCTCGACTGGTCGATCGGACGTCCCGATCCGAAGTATCTTTCCTATCACGTCTCCAAGGCGGGCCTGCGGGAGGCGACGTTCGCTCTGGCGCGGACTCTCGCTCCCGAAGTGCAGGTCAATGGGATCGCTCCGGGTGCGGTCCTCCTGCCGGACTCGACTCCGGAGGAGCGCGCGCGCCGCATCGCGGCCAAGGTCCCGCTCCGGCGGCTCGGCTCACCGCAGGACATCGCCTCCGCCTGCCTGTATCTGCTCGAAGCGGGCGACTTCGTGACCGGCTCGGTCCTCACGGTGGACGGGGGACGCTCCGTCGTCTGATCTCCGGAACGCGCCGTCCCGTCTGATCCATCCCCATCGGTGGATGGCGGCCGTTCGACGCGTCCATTGCGCTGAACCTCATTGACCCCCGGGATCCGCGGCATCGACTTCGGGGGCGGCCTGGAAGCCCTCGAACGGCTCGGGCGACGGCGCGTCCCGGAGCGGCACGACCGCGGGTGTGACGCCCATGCGATGCACCATCTTCCCTCCGCGATATCCCGCTCCGAGCGCCAAGGCCGCCGCGACGCTCCAGAGCGCGGTTCCGCACGCCAGCCAGAGCCGCGGAACAGGCCTCGCTCGAAAGTGGACCAGGAGCGCGCCACGCGCCGCCAGGGCAGCTCCTGCTACCCAGGTCGCGAGGGTTCCCCATCGTTCGTGATCCGCAGCGGCGGCCGCCGCCTCCGGTGGAAGAACCAGCCGCTCCACCGCTCCTTCCCCCGACCAGGCTGCCGCCACCGAGCCGGCGAATGCCGCGATCAGGATGAAGTCGGCCGTTTCATTCCGAGATCCGCGGAAGAGCTCCCACCATGCCAGGAGCGCTCCCGCCAGGAGGAGGGCAATCGGAAAGTGAACCAATGCGGGATGGAGCTCTGGACTCATTGAACTTCCTCGGAACCTGGGCACGGGCCCCGGGTATTGAGCCATGAACAGAACGATCTTGGGTACTGCTATCCTGCTTCTGGTCGAGCAACTGCACGGGATGCAATTGTGTCCTGCTTCGCGGAAGTTCGCCACGAGGGGTGTGCGGTCCCAGCTCTTGATGAAGGCTGCTGGAAGCAAGTTCCCCGATTGCCCCCCCAAGCGGGAACTGCTTCTGGCAGCCTTCATCGCGTTTTTGGTTTAGTGATTCCGCACCGCCGCTCCTGAGCTCCGTATCTCCGCTCGGCCCAGTTCTCTTTCTCGACCCGATCAACTCTCGTTCTCCACCCGATCCGCTCGCTGGTCTCTGCCGCGACGTCGAGGTCGTCCAGACTCTTCCAGCCTCGGCCAAGAGAGAGAAAAGCCCGCTCCCGGACGAACCGGAAGCGGGCTTTTTCGTGCACGGAGCACCGCGCTAGCGGTGGTTTCGAAGGTCTTAGCGAGTCACGACCACCGTGCGAGTGGAGTGGAACTCGTTCGCATCCATCCGGAGGAAGTACACGCCGGACGCGAGCTCGCGACCGTTCGAGTCCTTGCCGTCCCAAGCGATGTCGTGCGGACCCGCCTCGAACATTCCGTTTGCGAGCGAGCGGACCTGACGGCCCGCCACGTCGAACAGTCCGAGCTCGACACGCGTGCTCGCCGGCACCTGGAACGCGACGACCGAGGGGCCGTCGACCGGGTGCGGGCGGGCGCCGTAGAGCGCGAACTTCGGAGTGTCCGAAGATCCGGATCCAGGCACGTTGGCAGTCGCGCCGGACGCAAGGATGGCGAAGTCGTCGACGCCGGCCTCCACGAGCGATCCGGTGCTCAGGTCGCTGGCGATGAACTTGAACTGCACGTTGCCGAGATCGCCCAGCAACGCATCCAGGTCCGCCTCGACCTTGAACCAGTCGTTCTGGTCGGTCTGGTTCCGCTCGACGTCGATCCACGCACCGCCGTTGTTGCGAACCTGGACGACCCAGGTATCGTTGTTCGGATCGCCGCCCATGTTGTTCGAATACCACCGGTAATACTTCGCCTTGGCATTCTCGGACTGGGAGAGATCGTAGACCGGGCTGTAGAGCGTGGTGGTGCCATTGTCGATGTCGTTGCCACCGTCGCTGCCGCCCGTGGCCAGTCCCGTGATCCAGGCGTTCACGCCCGGCGTGGGAGTGTGGTCGTCCTCGGGTTGAGAGATGGTCCCGGAGGGGTTGCCCCGCTCCCAGCTACCAGTCGTCGCGTTGTCCGTCCCTTCGGCGTTGACCGTCCATCCGCTCGCCACTTCGATGTCGTCCCAGATGGTCGGAACGTCGAACTCATACTGCGAAGTAGGAGCATTCCCCGGAGCCGTGCCGTCGTTCCCAGCATCGTCCGCGGCTTCCATCCAGTACGACACCTCGTTCGATTCCTGGAGGCCAGGAATCGTCGCGGTGTAGGTGTTGCCGCCTGCCGGGGTCATCGTGACCACCACTTCGGCGCCGGCGTTGCCGACCGTGTAGTGCAGCTTGACGGAGCTGTCGACGATCTCCGCGCCCGCGATCGTGGTCAGGACGTCCGCGGTGACGACCGCATCCCCTTCGGGCTGCGGAGTCGCGAGCGGAGTGTGGACGAAGAACACGCCCTCGATGACCTCGAGGCAGGGGAACCCGTCCTGGTCGGTGTCGTGGCGCGTGGCGCCCTCGCAGATCGCTTCCCAATTCGGCGTACCGTTGTCCAAGTTTCCGTCGTCGTCGTCGGCGACGTACATGGAGAAGACCTGATCGGGCTGGTTGGTCGGGCGCTCGGTCTTGCGACCGAAGTGCCAGAGCAGTCCGGCGCGATGCTTGCCCGCCGCCACGCCCAGGTTTTGCTGGAGGACGTCACGAACTTCCCAGACGACGCCCGCAATGATCTGACCGTCGTGATGGATCGCGCCGGTCTTGCCTTCGGGGTACTGGAGGTTGTTGTCGGAGTCGCGGATTCCGCCAGTGCAGTTTCCGACGGTGAAGCCGCGCCCGATGATCGACTCGTCGATCAGGAAGTTGAGCGTGATGTCGCCATTTCCTTCTCCGAGACCCTCGCTTCCCTGGCTGCCGATCAGGTTGTTCTGGATTCCGTGACCGAACTCGTGGTCGACCACGCCCTCGATCTCGCCGGTGTTATAGCAGCCGCCGCCGGTGTTGTAGAAGTTGATCGAGCCGTTCCAGAACGCGTTGCAGCTACCCGGCACGCCCACATTGCAGGTGATCCGGGTGTTCGAGTAGACGTAGCCTGGATCGATGGTCTCGAACCAGTCGTGGATCTCGCTCACCGCCTGGAAGCAGTCGCGCTCATCCTGGCGGGAGTTGGCGTCATTCCAGTCCACGACGAGCGGAACGCCCGGAGTCGCGAGCTGCGTCAGCTGCGGATCGGGCGGATTGCCGGACGAAGCGCGGTTGACGTCGATCCAGGGGCCGTAGAACCGGGTCACGGCATTGCGCGGAGTCGCGTCGCCGTTCGTCAGGTTCCACACACCCGCCGCGCTCGAGGTCGCCGTTCCGACCGGATTGATCACGACGTTCATCCATCCCAGCGGGACGATCGCAGAGCCGTTGCAGTAGGTTCCGTTCTGGACCTCGCCCTGCGTGGTTCCGAGGTAGTTGATGAAATGCACGTCGTTCTGCCGGCTCAGGATCTCGCCCGTGTTGGCGTCGAGATGGGTGACCCAGGCGCCGGAGCGGCCATCGGTCTCGACCGTGACCTCGTAGACCAGGCGGAACTCGACTTCGTCCACCGCGGTCGGCACCGGGAGCACATAGAGCTTGGAGGCTTCTTCCGGACGGGCGGAGACGTTCCGCTGGGAGAACGTGGCCAGCTCGCCCATCGCGATGTTCTCGGCCTGCGTGACGGAAAGGGTCGGAGTGACTTCGAGACCCTCGATGACATAGTAGTCCGAGCTCATGACGAAGACTCGGCCCTGATCGGTGAAGGTCACATGAGCGCGGCCGCCGAGCACATCGAGACCCTCGTAGGTCTGGATGAAGTGCGCCGCGATCTTGCCCATCCCGCCCTGTACCACGTCGAGACGCAGGTTACTCGGACTGACGTGGAGAGCCGTCGAGTTCTGCTCGAGCACGTACCGAGCGGCGGACTCGACCGAAGCGTCATCGGTAAAGGGCGGGGCGATCTCCGCACCCGATCCATACACGATGTGCGGGCTGTCCGACTGGCGGTTCCACGAGTACACCGTCCAGTTGCCGCCCAGGTTCGATTCGAGCTGCCGCTCGACGTGGGGCGGAACGAAAGCGGTGGCTTGTGCGCCGTAAGCCAGGAACTCGCCGTCCGAGAACGGGAGCTGGACGCTGAGCGTCGCGCTCGTCTCCTCCGGCGCGAACGCCGAAGCAGTGCCGAACGTGCCCAGACAGGCGGTGGCGAGGGCGCAAATCCCCCACAGGTGCTTACGCATCATCAGATGGTCTCCCCTCTTCCCCAGCAAAACAGAGAAAGAGCAAGTGGTGTTGATCCCGAACCGGCGTGGACGAGTGGCCGGTTCCCTTGGATGCAGGGCCCGAGAAGCGACGCTCCTGAGCGCTGCACTGTGCGGCGAAAAGTTTACCGGATAACCGAATGGTTGGCAACGCTTCGGGAATGGACTCGGATCATTTTGTCGTGCGCGCCCCAAGCGGCTGTGGTCGAAGGCTCCGCGGTGAGGGATTCCCTCCAGCGCAATGCGCCACCCGGCGGGGTCGCAGAGGATGCGCCAGATCACGCCAGGCTTTCCGACTTACCGTTCCGATCCAGCGGCGGATGGCCGCCCGCTTTGGGATGAGAGGCAGGCCCGTGGTGCACGGCGACGCGCTGCGGCTCCGCGGCCGGAATTCCCGGTCAGATTTCTCGGCGGATGCCCCGCGTACTTGCGGGGAGGCGCGCCGCGGGACTATTATAAGTCGGTTCTTCACCCACTCACGCGTCCCACACTCCAAGGGGGATCACCACACCATGCAATTTGCTCGTCTTGGCGGAATCGTCGTGGCAGCCAGCCTCGCGATGGGCGCCGCCAATGCTTCAGCCGTCGAAATCTGGACCATCCGCGATGGCCGGGCTTCGATGCATTTCTACACCGACCTGCTTCAGACGCTGGGCCTCGAGCTCACCCAGGTGAACGAGACCATGAGCGCTCCCGC
>CAMPIC010000038.1 GCA_946886185.1 uncultured bacterium | reverse complement strand
GTTCTTCCGGAATCCCGTCAATGAGCGCGGCGAAGACCGCGGCGGCCTCCTGCTCCTTCGCATTCGATTTCTGGGACGGGTCTCCGGTGAGCAGCTCCGGTCGTGGAATCTCGTTGCCTCGATCGATCTGCTCCGATCGGATGCGCTCCAGCCAATCACGCAAGGCGGCGGTCGCGAGGCAATCCTCTTCGGTGTAGGAGCGCACCGTTTCGAGCGCTTCCTCTGCGTCACGCAGGTCGCTCCCGAGCTCGAGTATCGATTCGACGCGCCGGAGCGCGCGCGATGCGTCGCCGAGATCCATCCGCCGGCGAAATTCAAAAAAGGGCTCGAGATCCTTGAGGGAGTACTTCTCCACGCTCGCCCGCAGCGTCTGCCTCGTCACGGCGTGCAAGTCGACGAGTCGCTCTCCGCGGAGGAGCCGATCGAGCTCCGCCGCCCGCGTCGCGTGCCGTCCGACCAACCGCTCGAGCGCCGCCCGCTCGTACGGGGTGTAGTGATAGATGTGCATCCCCGGATGCTTTTCCCAACGCGCGATGGCAAAGTCGAGGAACTGCTCCAAGGCGCGCTTCTCTTCGGCGCGCGTCAGCGCCCACAGTCCGCGGTAGGCCCACCTTGGAGAAGAGCCGCCGGCCACATCTTCGCGGGCAGGAGATGTCCGCTCCCGCGCGGTTGCGCTCGAGCTCTCACAGGTTGTTGTTCCTTCAGCCGCATCCTCCGTCATCGCGAAACCGAAGAGATACTCGAGGCCGCCGCCGTCCACGAATGGATCGCCTTCGAAGTCGAAGAAGAGATCGCCCGGCGAGGGCTCCGGCAAACGGAACAGACCGCGCCCGGGCTCGAGCGGAAGGAGCTCGTGCGCGGGAGCCCCCTCCCTCCGCCCCCGCAGCTGGATACGCGCCTGTTCCCACGATTTCTCCAATGCCTCGCGTGAACCGGTGCGAGGCCGAGGGAAATCCTCGAAAGGACGCTCCGCGAACTGCGCGAGAGTGGGGGAGCCGTGACGTTTCACATGCTCGATCTGATGGGGCAGCATTCCCGCCACCAGCGAGAGATGATCGTCCCGACGGCGCTGGGCATCGCAAGCTTGCCACCACTCGCACACATCACAGTGCGAGACCTTGTTCGGATACGTCTCGGATGGACCATGAGCGAGGTGTTCCGCCAGCCGTTTCTGAATCGAGCGGAAGTACGCTTCATAATCCGCAACGCGGAAGCTGTCGGTGGGGAATCCAGGGCCGGGACGAACCACATGCATGCGCGTCGGTTTGCGCTCGATCAATCCCTCCAGGAGCGCCGAGTAGACGCAGAGCTGAAGGACGGTTCCTCCGCGCGTCTCGTGGGCGAGCTTGGTGTCGGCGACCTCGTAAGACCATGCGCCAAGTGCGCTCTCTTCCTCGACCCGAAGGAGCAGGTCCGCGCGCCCACCCCAGATCTCCTCGTGCAGGACCGCCTGGGTGATGACGTCGGCTCTGCTTCGCATCGCTTCGGCGACCGCTTCCGATCCGGCCTCCGGACCCAGCTCGACCACTCGCTTGCCGGATTCCCGCAGAGCGCGCACGTAGGCGGACTCATGCTGCAACCCGCGCTCGAGGAGAATCGCGCGGCGCGGATCGGACCATGCCGAAGCGGAGCGCCGTCCTTCGGCGACCGACCGATCGAGCTCGGTGAGATGCTGGCAGGCGAGATAACGCGACAGATCGGTCGCGGACAGCCGGAAGCATCCGTTTCGGACGTGCACGACTCGCTCCTCTGGGCTCGGTGGATGGATCCGCTCGCGATGCAGCATAGCGCATCGCGCCTCCTCGCTCAGATCGCCGAGGAGGAGGCCGACCACGGCGGCCGGCGCGGGCGTTCCTCCGTTTCCCGCGGTACACTCGCGTTTTCGATCCGAACCGCTCCCAGCGAGAGGAACCCGCCGTGTCCGAAACGACCCATCCGCTCTCCCGCCTTCTCCGTCACGCCCGCTCCTCTCGGCGGAAGATGCTCCTCGCGACCACCAATTCAGTGCTCAACAAGGTGTTCGATCTCGCCCCCCCGCTCTTGATCGGCGCGGCGGTGGACGTCGTGATCAAGGGGGAAGACTCCATGGTCGCGCGCTGGGGATTCCCCGACGTGACCCACCAGTTGATCATGCTCGCTGTGCTCAGCCTCGTCATCTGGGGGTTGGAATCGGTTTTCGAGTACTTGTACAGCGTGCAGTGGCGGGGCCTCGCCCAGTCGCTCCAACACGAGCTGCGTCAAGAGGGATACGCCCACGTCCAGCAGCTCGACATGGCCTACTTCGAGGATGCCTCCACCGGCGGACTGATGGCGGTGCTGAACGACGACATCAACCAGCTCGAGCGGTTCCTGGACAGCGGCGCGAACGATCTCTTGCAAGTAACCACGACGGTGGCGGTGATCGGAAGCGTGTTCTTCTATCTGGCGCCTGCAGTCGCCGTGTACGCATTCCTCCCCATCCCGATCATTCTCTGGGGATCGTTCCGCTACCAGCGAAGGCTCGAGCCGAAGTACGCGGCCGTTCGCAGCCGGGTCGGGATCCTCAACGGCCTCCTTTCGAACAACCTGAGCGGCATCGCCACCATCAAGAGCTTTACCGCCGAAGCGTACGAGGAGCGCCGCGTCGCGGAGGAAAGCGAGCGCTACAGCTCCGCCAATCGAGCCGCGATCCGGCTCAGCTCCGCGTTCTCTCCGCTCATCCGCATGGTGATCGTGATCGGATTCGTCCTCACCTTGGTCCTGGGAGGGCAGAGCGTGCTCGCGGGGACGCTCGGGGTCGGCGCCTACAGCGTGATGGTCTTCTTCACGCAGCGCTTGCTCTGGCCTCTTACCCGTCTCGGAGTGACGGTGGATCTCTATCAACGGGCCATGGCCTCGACGAACCGGGTGCTCGATCTCATCGCAACCCCGATCCAGGTGCGGAGCGGTCACCTTCCGCTCGCGCTCGCGCATCGAGAGGGATCGTCAGGCGGTGGGGAGATCCGTTTCGAGCGTGTGGAGTTCGCCTATCGTGCCGGCATTCCGGTGCTGCGCCAGCTCGACATGGAGTTCCCCGCGGGGCGCACCACGGCGATCGTGGGTCCGACCGGCTCCGGGAAGAGCTCGATCGTGAAGCTGATCCTGCGATTCTACGAGCCGCAGTCAGGACGGATCCTTCTCGATGGAACCGAGCTGCGTTCGATCCGTCTCGAAGATTTGCGGCGCGCGATCGGACTGGTCAGCCAGGATGTATTCCTCTTCCATGGCACGGTGCGGGAAAACATCACTTACGGCACGTTCCAAGCGACCACCGAGCAGATCGAAGCGGCGGCAAAAGCGGCCGAGGCGCACTCCTTCATCATGGCGCTGCCTCACGGATATGACACGATCGTGGGAGAGCGCGGGCAAAAGCTCTCCGGAGGGCAGAAGCAACGGATCTCGATCGCCCGAGCGGTTCTGAAGGATCCGCCCATCCTCGTGCTCGACGAGGCGACGTCCGCGGTCGACAACGAAACCGAAGCGGCGATCCAGCGGTCGCTCGCGCACATTTCCATCGGACGCACGACGATTCTCATCGCGCATCGCCTCTCCACGATTCGTCACGCCCATCGGATCTATGTGCTCGACGAGGGAACGGTCCGCGAGCACGGAACGCACGAGGAGCTGGTCGGGAACGGCGGCCTTTATGCGGCTCTCTGGCGCGTGCAAACGGGAGAGGGCCGGCCGCAGGAGTTGGCCGCGATCGCTCGCGGCCGATGAGCCGGCCCCCTCGCGATCAGTTGTCGCGCATCCCTTGGTAAATCCAGTCCTCGACGACGCGGATGTCTTCGTCCGGCACCTGGAAGCCTCCGTCGGGCATCCGTGGAACGAGTGGATCGGTGCCGCGCATCACCCGGATGAGGCGGCTCTGCTCCGGATGCCGCGGTACCCCGACCGCTCCTCTCAATCCGCCCAGCCGAACGTCCGCGGCGTTCTGCACGGAAAATCCGCTGATCCCGGTAGGGCGATCGAAGTGGCACGAGGAGCACGCATTCCTTACCAGGATGCCGGCAGATCCCTGGCCATTGCTCAAATCGCCGCGGAAGGAGACGAGTCGCGGCGCCAGCTCGAACGCGATCCCGGGAGTGCTCTGGGATCCATCGGTGACGGACACGTCACCCGTGGCGGCGCCCTCCGGCACCTCGACCATCACTTCCGCATCGGACCAACCGAGCACCGCGGCTTCGATGCGACCGGTCGTGGAGGCGAACTCCACTTGCAGGCCTCCGGGCGCGTTGCCGAATCCGCTCCCGCTGATCCAGAGCGTGTCCCCCGCGACGGTGCGCAGTGGAACGATCGCCTCGATGACCGGGAGCTTTCCTCCGCCCCCGCCCGGGGTGCGCACACGGAACGAGACCGGATTGCTCATTCCCGCTTCGCTCTGCACGCGAAGAGACCCCGTCGCCGCATCCTCCGGAACGACCGCGCGCACCTGACCATTGCTCCAGAACGCGATCTCCATGCTCTGCGATCCGAGCATGACGGTTCCGGCTGCGTCGCCGAAGTTCTCGCCATCGACGCGGATGGTGTCACCGGCCGCGCCGGAGTCGGGCACCACCGCGAGGATGAGCGGGGTGTCATTCTTCTCCGGTTCTGGAATGGTGAGCGGATCTCCCATGTCGGAACAGGCCCAAAGCGCTGCCGCGGCCACCACCGCCAGCGCATGCAGCCCGATCGAGCGTTTCCACATGTCTCTTTTCCTCCGCGGCCGTGCTTCGAATCAGTTCTTCACTCTCCGCGGCCGTGCTGCGAATCAGATCTTCTCTCTCCGCGGCCTTGCTTCGAATCAGATCGTCAGCAGTCGCGCGTGACGGAGTTTCGGAGTCTTCCGCGAAACGGTGAACGGATCTCCGCATCACGTCACACGAATGCCGCCGCGGCCCGCTGTCTCATTCCTTCGGCATCGCGACCGCATGGAACGTCACCGTTTGTTTCTCGTCGAGCTTGACGAACAGCATCTTGGGACGAGGGATGTCGTAGTCGGCGAGGTAGACCACGAACTCGCTCGTCACGTCGATCGCGCCCGTCTCGGGATGGAGCGTGAGCACCACCGGGAGCTCGACCCGTTTCGTCACGCCGTGCAGGCTGAAGCTCCCGGCGAGCGTGAGCGCCGTCGGTGCTCCGGGAGAGAGGCTGGACGGACGATCTCCCACGACATGCGCACCCCGGAACACCACGTCGGGATGCTTGTCGGTGTGCAGATGGTTTTCCCGCATGTGCTGGTTGCGAAGCTCGATCCCGGTGTCCAGCGACTTGAGATCGACCGATACCTCCACGGTGATCGAGTCGCCCAGCGCTTGCGGATCGATCTCGATGTGACCTCTGATCTGCTTGGTCGATCCGTCAAAGGTCTCGAGCGGCGCTTTGGAAACGAAGGTGACCTCATTCGGATCGCCCGGCACGATCTCATAGCTCGCGGCGAACGCGACGCCGGTCGAACCGAACAACAAGGCGAGCACCACCAGGGATCCGCCGGCGCGAACGACCCGATGGCGTCGCGGGACCGAACGTGGATCGCGTGGGGAATCGGGCGGAGGGCATCCGGCGCCTCCGTGAGTCGACCTGGCCGTGCGCCGGGCGCGGGAGATCTCTCGGTCGATTCGACCGTAGTGTGGCGATGTCATGCGCAACTCCTCTCTCGCCCCCCGGTTAAGAAACTGCATCGTACGATCCATCCCTCGTTCTTCCATCGCCCTCGAGATCCGACCCATCTCCTCGCTCGCCTCTCGTCCATCAATAGAGGAAATGGACCATGATCCGGGGCTGGAAGTATTCCTGTTCTCCCACGACCGCGGGCCCTTCCTCCCGTTCATACCAGACGGCCATCGCCTGGACGCCGAGGAATGGATAAATCAACGAATCCATTCCGATTCCGTAGCGAGTGACCGCGCCGGTCTCCCGATCGATGTCCGGATCGTGGAAGTCATAGGTGGCGCGGGCGTACAACCCGCGTTTCAAACGCGCCGTCAATTCGTGGCTCGTGATGAGCGCATCCGGTCCAGAGGGCGTCCGCATTTGTAAAAGATCCGCCTCTCCCACCCAGGTGAGCGGACCGAGATGGAACGAAGCGAACGGGCCGGCCTGTCTCCGAATTCCGATGCCCGGCTCGCTGTAGGCGTACGAGCCTCCCACCACCAGAGAGGCGCCGAACACGCGGTGCCGCAGGTCTGCCCGCGCGAAACCGGCCACGCGGTGATCGGTATCCTGAATCACCCCTCCGGCGCCGTTCATGACCGCGGTCTGTATACCGAATTCACCGGGATACATGCCCAGCTCGATGCCGACGTCGGTGTGCGCGGGCGGGAGGAATCCGAGGTGTTCCCGAACGAACATGGTGTGATCGTCCCACTTCCAACCATAGGCGGGCGTGAATCGGCCGACGCGCACATACCCGTTGGCCGGCAGCAGATAGCCCAGTCCGTACGCCTCGCGCGTCGCCGACTGACCTTGCGCGAGGTAGATCGAGAATCGATCGATCTCGAGTTGGGCGTGGAAGACCGCCTGCATCTGGAAGAAGTTGTCTCGATGCACGCGCTCCGGGGAATAGAGGTAGAGCGTCCGCAGGTCCGCCCCCACCGAGAGCGCGGGGGTGATCTGGGGATCGAGCCGATCGGCCAGCTCCTCCGGCCATTGCATCACCGTCAGCTCGCTCGGAACGATGTACGACGCCGCGTAAGCGCTCCGCATCCCCCCGCCCGTCGGGTTCGCGTGGCAGAGGTTGCAGTTCTGTTGGTATTGCGCCGCATACCGCGGCGTCGCACGCGCCGCCTCGGGCACGACGCACAGCAACCCGAGCAGGAGCACGAGCGCACCGCGCCTCGACCACGCCGACACTCCGGGGGGGAAGGTGATCGCGCCTGGCCGCGCGCGCCGGCACACCCTGAGGGTGCCGGCGTCAAGGTTCGACGCCGTGCCGGCCGCGTCCCGTTCGTTTTCGGAATACGGGAAGTCCACTTCGCTCATGAGCCCTTCCTGGTTCATCGGGATGGCACTCCCTGTCGGTCAGGGAGTCGGTCGAGAACCGCCGCATGATACGAGTCAATCGTTGGAACGACTATTTCCGCTTTGGGCACGCAAGGCATCCGTGGCCTGCTCGAAGTCCGGGTCCAGACGCAAGGCTTGTCGCCAGGCGTCGACCGCTCCGACTAGGTCGCCGGCCTCACGCCGACCGATTCCCAGGTTGAACCAGAGCGTTGCCTGCCGAGGAGCGAGCTCGACGGCGCGTTCGAGCAACTCCGTCGCGCGCTTCGGATCGCCGGTCCGCACCGCCTCGGCAGCGAGGCGCGCGAGGCGATCGGCCAGGATCGGATCGTAGGTCGCGAAGAGCGGATGGTCCGGAAATCGGGCGCGCGCCTCGCTCCACGAGCGATCCATCGCCTCAAACTCTTCGAGCCGATCCTGGACCGCGCCGAGAGTGAAGTAGGCCATCACGATCTCGGAGTCGATGGAGAGCGCTTTCTCGAGGTGCCGCCGGGCGCGTTCCAGAAGCGCGCGCTTGCGCGCCGGGTCCGCCTCCTCGTCGGAGAGGAGGAGAAACCCCCGCCCCGCATTCGCATTGGCGCGCGCACTTTCCGGTACCGCCTGGACGTCGTGAGTGAAAAGCGTGACGTCATTTTTCCAATCCGGCACACGAATCATAGTGAGAATCGCACCGCTCAGAACGAGGCACCCCACCAGCGCATACCGGGGAACTGCTGCCATGCGGGTCACCGCGCCGGCGAGCAGCATCACGAATCCGACCGAAGCGTGATAGATGAGGCGCTCGCCCATGGTCGCCCCGATTTCGACGAGGAGATTCGAGATGAGGAACAGATGGACGAGATAGAAGAGCATTGAGAATCCGATCCAGTGCCTGCGCCGCATCCCGATCCAAGCGATCGCGATCGCGACCAGTCCGAGCACGACCGAGATCCAGACGAACGGATCCTGGAAGTCTCGATAGGCGATCTGGCGATAGGAATAGTCCCCCGAAAGCGGATGCGGCCACAGCAGGAGGCGCAGATACAGGAGCAGAACGTACAGCTTGGTCGCCCAAGTCTGTCCGGTCGTGGCCAGATGATACGGATCGTTGAGCAGGTCGGTCGCCTCGACGCTCTCCATCCCCACGACCGAGATGCGCAACCCCAGGTAGAGCGCGACGGCGATTGCGATCGGCCAGACGTGCCGCATCGCCACGCGCAGTGGAGCATTCCCGAACAGGAACAGCATTGCCGGCGCGAGCAGGAGGAGGGACACGCCGTACTCCTTGGAGAGCAATGCAAGGAAGGCGCACAATCCGCTCGCCGCGAGAAATGCCGGTCGTCGTCCGGTCCCATCCAGCGAGCTCGGCCCGCTACGCCATCCGCTCGCGGCAAATGGAATCGACGCGCCGCCTCGTCCGCTGTCAGACCCGCCATCCAGTGGCATCGCGCCGAGGCTACCTTGGCCGTGCAGAACGGCGTCCCCGCGGGACGCATCGCCCGGTCCAGTCGCGGGCGCGCCCCATTCGGTTCGCGCCCGCGTGAACGCGCTCCATACGAAGCACAGCGATCCCAGCACGAAGAGCAGCGAGAGGATCTCGTCCCGGCTCTTCACGTTCGCCACCACTTCGGCATGGACCGGGTGCACCGCAAAGAAGAGAGCGGCGACCCACGCCCACACGGAACGATCCGGCCGCAGTCTCCGCAGGAGGAAGAAGAGCAGGGGCGCAGTCAGCCCATAGAGCAGGATGTTTCCGGCATGCGCGACCCACGGCACGTTCCCGAACAGCTCGTGCTCCAGCGCGAACGTGACGATCGAGAGCGGTCGATACCGTCCGCCGGAGAGCTCGGCGGGCCGATCGTAGCGCTCATAGAGGTGCGCATACGCATCCGAGCCGAGGATGCGCGGCACTCCCGCGAGGCCTTCCTGAACGGCGGGATTCTCCGTGTAGACCAGCGGATCGTCGAGCGCCCATTCATGACCGAGGCTGCCCGCATAGAGGGCGCACCCGAGCAGGAACAGGATCGCGTAAGGCGCGCCTCTACGTGAGAAGATCATCCGTCGCGGGATGCCCGGCGTCCGTTGGGTGGATGTGGACTGGACGAGGCTGGACCGCACCGTCCCCTTACACTTGGTCGGAAGACTCCAGGCGTCCAGAGGTCGGCGCATCCGGGAGCCGCTCGCGAATCGCGCCGGCGATCAATGGATCTGGATCGCCTTCACCGAGAACGTGCGCGAGTCGGTGTGCATCTTCAAGAACAATGCGCGCGGAGCCTCCTGGTCGACCGGCGCCTCGGGGCGCCATACCAGCTCGTGACTTCCGGCGGGCCAGACCTGATTGGCCAGCGTCTCCACCAACCGCCCGGTGGCATCGTAGGCCGCGATTCGCACGTGCTGGGCTTTCTCCAGATGGAAACCGAGCCACGTCTCGCTACGGAACGGATTGGGCCATGCTCGCAGCTCTCCCGGCGCCAGAGTGGTCTGCGAGACCGCGGCAGGGCTCGACCGGTACACACGCAGCGTGGTGCCTCCTCCTGCGACCGCGAGGGCGCCATTGGAACCCAGAGCCGGTCCTCCGTACACCATCGACGGCACCGAGGTTTGCCAGAGAATTTGCAAGTTGGGATCCATTGCGAAGAGCGCTCCATCCGCGCTCCCGCCGTTGCCCACGAAGAGCGTTCCCGATCCATCGATCGCAAAGCGTGGATTCAATGTCGAGCTCGTCACGAGTGCGACCGAGGTGTCGAGCACGCTTCCATCGTCAGGATCGAGCCTGACGAGCGCATTGCCGCTGGGGATGTAGATCGAGCCGTCGAAGCCGACCCCGAAGTGGCCGGAGTACGGCACGTTCCCGTTCGTGATGCGCCACTTCTCGACCAGGCTGGATCCGGTGTCGGTGAAGGCGTAGAACGCGCCGCCGTCGCGCTTTACATAGATGGTACCGTCCGGCCCCACGGACAGGGGCACTTCCTGGTCGCCGTCTCCCGGAAGGGCGGGAGAGCTGTACAACTTCGTCCCGGTGCTCAGATTCCAAGCAGTCAAAACCTTGGGAGTGGTGATCGTTCCCTCGAAGCCGTAGAGCGTGTTCCCGAACACGGCCAGCGCTTCGGCGCCGGTGTTCGGGATGATGCGCGGAGTCTGCCAGACCACGCTTCCATCGGTATGCTCCACGCGCGCGATATGATTCGAGACGATGGGAACGACGAGGTCGCCGTCGGAGGCGAACACCGCGCTCCAGACGATTCCGCGCTCGCAGTACACGTCCGCCGTCCAAAGCTCCGCTCCCGTCGCGGCATCGAGCGCATAGAGAGTATCTCGACCCGTTTCCTGGAAGTTGGTCGCATACACCTTGCCGTCGCGCATCCCCCGAGGAACCGAACGGCTGTTGTTGCCCGGGAAGTCGACAGACCACAGCTCGTCGCCGCTCTCCAGGTCATAACAGACGGTGGGAGAGACATGGATCGACTGAAAACGCATGGTCGCGAGTCGAGAGCCGTCGATGTAGCACTGTCCTCCGAACAGCGCCTGGACCGCTCCTTCCCAGAGAATCTCGGGTTCGTGGGGGCCGGCCTCCTCCGACTGTCCATTTCGAGCGGAGCTTCCCCCCACCGTCGGCCAGTCCCCGGCGTACGAGATTTCGGCCACGAACAGGCCTGCCGCGAGCCAACAGGTGGCAATCAGGACACCGAAGGACCACCATCGGCCGCCGGAGCGGTGTGATCCTCGTTCGCGATCAAGTCCCCGAATGACACGACCTGTGCAAGCTGCGATGACCGGCGCCTGCTCGTTCATGCGGATGTACCTCCCCGCTCTCACCGGATCTCGATGCTGTCGGATTGGCGCTCTTCGGCTCGAATTCCGGAGTCCGGAGATTGGGGAAGAGCGAACGGGCACGCAGACGGTCCGTCTGGAAGCTCGCCTCGGGATGTGCCCCTGCATCGCGCGCGATGACGGATCGAGAATAGCACCCCCGAAGGGATCCTCACCGCATTGTTTGGTGCCTGAACGACCGATTGGAATTACTGGAACAACGCGGGGCGCCCGTTTCCCGACCGTGCGCTCGTCCTCCGAAACTCGCTCTGCTATCCTCGTCCCTCACCCCGATTCGATTGATGCCACTCCACCCGGAGGAACGCGATGTCCTCGTCCGCGCGCTTCGGACTTCCCTGTGATCCTGGTCGCCTCCTCGTCGGTGCCGCGCTGACAGCGGCCCATCTCTGCCTCTCCTCCGCGTTCGCGGCCATCTCCCTGGAAACCACCCCATCGTACGAATCGACGCCGAGCGGCCATATCGCGACTGGGGGCGCGTTCGCCGACATCGACCAGGATGGCTGGCTCGACATGGTGGTGGCGAACGGGAACGACATCGATCGCCAGCGGGTCTCGATCTATCACAATCGAGGAGACGGCACGTTCCCGCTCGCGCCGACGTGGCAATCGGGAGACATCGACTACCACGGGCATCTCGACGTCGGCGACGTGAACGGTGATCGGCTGCCGGACCTGGTCGTTTCGGTATACATCGGCCCGGCCGGTTTCGTGCAGCCGGGCGAGGTGAAGGTGTACCTGGGCGACGGCACTGGATTCACCAGCAACCCGGTCTGGACGTCCCCGAGCTTTTACACGTTTTCGTGC
>CAMPIC010000037.1 GCA_946886185.1 uncultured bacterium | reverse complement strand
GATGTCGACCCACCACCTCCTCGAACGTCCTTTGTACAGACTCCAAACGCCACGCACCTTCCCTGGCGCCGAATCCGCGGTCGTCTTGTCCCCAACTCGCCCGCGTTGGAGGTTGTTGCCTGATCCGCGTACAATCTCTCCAGCGCAGACGCAGCCGGACGTCCGCTCACCCGCCTCCAGTCTGGCGGAGCGCCAGTGGAAGAGGACGGCCCCAGAACCGGCCGCGCATCGCGAGGAACCATTGCATACAGGTGACCCCACGGGTCCGAGCGAGCTTGCTTCGTCGCGTCGCCCAGCGCCGGAAGAAACGCTTTCCTCTTTGGTTCTTCTTGCTCAAGTTCGGCAGGGGGAGGCCGCGGCTCTGGATGCGCTGATTCGTCGCTACTGGCCGCGCCTCGAACGATGGGCTCGCGGCCGTCTCCCGGCACGCGCCCGGGATCTGCATGATACTGGCGATCTCGTACAGGAAACGATGGTGACCGCGCTCGGGCGCCTCGATGAGTTCGTGCCGCAGCACGACGGCGCGCTCCTCGCGTATCTACGGATGGCGTGTTTGAATCGGATTCGCAGTCTGATCCGTGGTTCCGCGGCTTCCGGTCAGAAGGTCGATCTCGAGAGCGGGCTGCTCGATTGGGGACATTCCCCTCTCGAGCAAGCGATCGGCACCGAAGCCGTCGAGCGGTATGAGCGTGCCCTCGCTCGTCTCAGGCCCGAAGACCGCGACGCGATTTGCGCGAAAGTCGAGCTGGATCTGCCGTACGAGGAGATCGCGAACGCACTCGGGAAGCCGACGATCACGGCCGCACGCATGACCGTCTCACGAGCCCTGGCGCGTCTGGCGCGGGAGATGCAGCGCAATGCCTGAGCGCGACTTGCTGCGTCGTGTTTCCGCCAGCTTGGCCAGGGATCATTCGATCGATTGGGACGCGGTGGAGAGATCGGCGCGCACGAACGAAGAGCGGCAGGCGATTCAACAACTCCGCATGGTGGCCGCGGTCGCAGGATTCCATCGTGCCGCCCAAAGCGAGGACGCGCAGGGAGACTCCTTGGCCAGTATCTCGCTGGCGAAGAGCATTGCCGGTCTCGAGCCTTACCCTGGAACGGCCAACGAACTGGTTCCGAGCTCTGCCGTCACCGGCCTCGTAACCGGCTCGCGATGGGGCCACCTCGAGATTCTCGAGCGAGTAGGACGGGGAGCATTCGGAGCGGTGTACCGGGCGCGGGACACACGGCTCGATCGAATCGTGGCGCTCAAGATCGTCGAGCGCGCGAGTCCCGCTCCTCCAGATGAGGCGGTTCGGGAGGCGAGACTCCTGGCCCGCGTGCGGCATCCCAACGTGGTCACCGTTCATGGAGCCGATCGGATCGACGGCCGGGTGGGGATTTGGATGGAATTCATTCAAGGCGAGACGCTGCAACGAATCGTCCGAGCGCGGGGGACATTGGACGCGCGCGAGGCGGCGCTCATCGGGATCGATCTTTGCCGCGCGCTCTCCGCAGTGCATGCCGCCGGAATGGCTCATCGCGACGTCAAGCTCGGCAACGTCATGCGCGCCGAGGGCGGGCGTATCGTGCTCATGGATCTAGGGCTCGGGCTGGAGATGGAGCCGGCTCGATGGCGCTCCGAAGCTGAAGGGGTGTCGGGCACTCCGCTTTTCATGGCGCCGGAAGTCCTCCGCGGCGATCGCGCCGATGCTCGTTCGGATGTCTACTCTCTTGGCGTTCTTCTCTTCTCTCTCGTTACCGGCGTGGTTCCGGTCGAGGCAAAGAGCCTCTCCGCGCTGCGCTCGAAGCACGAACGGGGAGAGATGAGACATGCCCGGGATCTTCGTGCCGACCTTCCGGAAGCGTTCGCGCACGTTCTGGGACAAACTCTCGCGCCGGACGCCCGCCATCGGTTCTCCACTCCAGGCGAGGTCGAGCGCGCGTTGCTGCACTCGCTGGGGACGGTCGTGCACTCTGGTTCGGCCAAGGCGCCTGCCCGACGGCATATGCGGATCGCCGGACTCGTTTTCGCCGGGGTTCTCGTGGCTGCTCTCGGACTCTGGTGGCGAGGGCAAGTCGGAGGATCGATCACCAACGTCGAGGTAGCCGCCACGCCACCCTATTCCGACACTCCAACGCTCGTCTTGCACGGAGAAGGTGGCAACGACATGTTTGGCCTCGCGGTCGCGGGAGTAGGGGATGTGGACCAGGATGGGTTCGACGACTTGCTGGTCGGCGCGCCGCAGTCCAACGCGGGTGCTCTCAACGGCGGGAAAATCTACTTGTACCGCGGAAGCGCCGCAGGACTCGAATCGGAACCTTCCTGGATCGCCGCTGACGATGGAGTCACGGCGTTTCTCGGCTGGTCGATGGCTTCCGCGACCACCCTCAGTTTCGATGGGTTCGCGGATGTGGTGGTAGCGGCGCCGGGGTTCGATGGAGGGACTCAGGTGGTCGGCCGCGTCCTGATCTATCCGGGTTCCAACGATGGCCTTCCTCCGACGCCGATTCAGGTGCTCGCCGCGACCGAGCCTGGAACGCGCTTCGGGTACGCGATCGCGACGGGCGATGTCGATCATGACGGCGACGATGATCTCCTCGTCGGCGAGCCCCACTACCCCTCGAAGGAGGTGGCTTCAGGACGAGCGTTTCTTTACTTGTCCAGTGGCGGGCGTTACGAGCAAACGCCCAAGTGGACAGTCGAAGGGAGCGTAGGTTCGAGTCTGGGGATGTCGCTGGACTTGCGCGGCGATGTGAACGATGACGGGTTTCAGGACGCGGTCGTCGGTGCCCCGTACACCAGCTTCGGCGACGCGGTTCACGAAGCCGGCGCGGTCTATGTGTACCTCGGTTCTTCCGCCGGGCTCAGCTCGGTTCCGACAGTCTTGATCGGACGCCAGGCCAATGCAGGTTTCGGCCGGGAAATCCTTCTTCCCGGAGACTTGGATGGAGATGGATTCGGGGACCTGATCATCGGAGCCGAGTCGGCGGATAATGGCGAACCCGACGAGGGGGTCGTCGAAGCGTACCTCGGATCGGAGTCGGGCATCCATCCATACGGCGCGGTCATGCTCGAAGTGGACAACATGGGCGCGAACTTCGGAAGTCACATGGGCCGGGCCGGCGATCTCAATGAGGACGGCTGCGCCGATTTCTTCGTGGGCGCAGTTCGGTTTCAGCAAGCTTACCCCCGAGAGGGAGCGGCATTTCTCTATCTGGGGTCCACTCGTCGTGAGGTTCGCTCCAACTGGATTCGAACGGCCGAAAAACCTGGCTCCTGGTACGGATCTGCCTTCGCTTCCGGCGACTTCAACGGCGACGGCGCGACGGACCTTGTTCTCTCGGCTTGCGCCTGGGACTCGCCGGCGGGAATGAACGTCGGAAAGGTCGAGCTCTTCCTCAATCGCCGCTAGTCGCCACGCGTCGATCGCCCCTGACCGCCCATCCCTCGACCGCGGCTGGTTTCCCTCGATCCGCCGCTGACCGGCTTTGCCCCCGATCGCCGCTGAGCGATGGGCGCCAAGGTCGGCCAACGGAAGATTTCCCGTTACGTATCGTTCTCCCATCCGTTGTCTCTATTGACCGCGTGTTCGCAAACACAGATGTCATCTCAGCATCTTCTCCAGGAGGAATGTTTCATGAACTACGGCCTTCGCGCCGACCGATCGCGGGATGGGCAAGGTCGCTTCGCCCTTGCTCGTTTCGCATTGGCGATCCTGCTCTTCACTCCGGGCTTCAGCCTGGCCGCTGACGAGCCCATCAACGAACCGGCGAATGCACCGGTAGGCCCGGCTTTGATCCCGGATCTGCCTGATTTCATTTGGATCTGGCAGGGTCCCGACGCCCCGCTCGAGCTGCTGCAAGCGCAGCCGTTCGGTCCCGAGGACAAGGGCGGTACCTACACCGATATGGGGCGTGGAGGACCGTCTCGCCTCACCGAGCGCGAGACAGCGCTTCTGGAACTGTCTCGCCTCGCGGTCGAAGCATCGCGTCTCGCCGGAACGCTCCAGACCGCGACCCCGGAAACGCGAATTCCGGCATCGGGGGACGCCGAGCGTCTCAAGCAGGAAGCGGTAATGCGGGCCCCGTATCAGACTCCGGTCCCCGGCTCGGGTGCGCCGAGCGACCGCATGGTGCCCACGATCCCTGGGCGCTCCGGAAGCGCGGTCCCGTTGACCCGGGCGGAGATCGAGAAGCTGGCTGCTACCGAAGGTCGGTCGGGGATCGTGATTCTGCCTGCCCCGGTCGTCGTCCCTGATCCGGATGCGCCGCGGCCACCGCAGGGCGGGCCTGTTGGCGAGACGCTTCCCACTCCGGAGACTCCTCCGGCTCAGGGTAAAACCTCTCCCGGCACGGGCGAGCCGAGCGATTCCAACGGGGAGGGCAAGTAACCGTGATACGCATTCGACATTCTTCGCGCATCGTTCTCACGGCGATTCTAGGTATGGCGGCCAGTGCTTCCACGGGCCGGACTCAAACCGGCCCTTTTCGCGGTACGGTTCCGCCTGCGGTATACGAACAGGTCCTGGCCGGGGACAGTTCTCTTCCAGCCCCGACCGATGCATGGGAAGACAACGAGAAGCGGTTGCAGGACGCGGAAATCCAGGCGCGGCTCCGCCAGGAGGGGGAGGCGCGGGGCACTTCGGACGACAACGACACCTGTCATTACGCCCGGGGCGTCACCCTCATCGTCCACATCTTCGTCAACCACACCGGAGGCACGTGGAGCACGGCGGAAATGGACATGGCGGGCGCGCGGGCCGACGCGGCCAAGAATAATTACGGAGCGTTCGCGACTTTCGCCTCCAATCAACGTTTCGACCCCACCGGCACCTATGTCTTTTACAATCCGACAGTGAATTACAACATTCCGGACAGCGGAATGGATGCCACGCGGATGGAGGATGCGGTCGCGGCAATCGGTTTCGGGGACGCCGACGGAGATGGCAGCCGCATCGACGAGATGACCCACTATCTGCAAGGATGGGGCGGCGGTTGGGACAACGTCATCCTGGTCTTCGAGGCGGACCAAACCGGTCGCGCCTGGGCGAGCTACGGCCATGCCAAGACCGCTCTCTATACCAACAGCGCGTGGCCGGTCTGGGCGCACGAAATGGGGCATCTCTTCGGAGCATGCGACGAGTACGCCGAGGGAGGCACCTGTAACAGCGGTGTCAACTGCGGAACCTGCCAGAGCTGGTACCTGACCGAAACGGTCAGCAACGGAAACTGCGAGCTCGCTGCCTGCGGCTCGACGGTCGATTGCCTCATGAAGTACAACACCACCAACGCCCTCTGCGCCGACACTCCGCGGGAGTGGGCCTGGGTCGATGACGATGCCGATGGGCTGGGGAACGTAGTGCGGCGGCCCACCGCGATCGTCGGGGGAGTCCAGCAGTACGTCAATATCTACGAGCTTTACCACAACGGTTGGTTCCTCTGGAACAACACGGATCATTCCCAGGTAGTCTCGCAACGCTGGCCCTCCTGGGGAGTCGTGGGACTGCGGAGTCCCAGCGCTGCCGACTATGACCTCCAGGTCTTCACCGACAACACGCATAACGTGTCTCTGGGGAGCTCTGCCTGGGGGACGGGCAACGTGGACTTCGTAGTCGGGGACTACAACCACAACAACATCGGCAACGAGCACATCCAGCTGATCCACTACAGCGGATCGCTCGATAGCTACAATCTCACCTTCGAAAGCGGAAACGAAGTGCTCTATCCGGACGGACTGGTCCGCGGAGGCGGGTGGGGCTGGTACAACACGGCGGTCGCGTGGGACGTTCCGCTCCACGCGGGCGAGGAGTTGACATTTACGCTTGACGTTCCCGGAAACTTGGACATGGGAATGGCGCTGTACAAGTCGAATTCGTCGACGTTCTACGCCAGTCGCGGATCCAGCCACGTCCTTTATGCGGATGGCGGCGCTCTCGGCGGGGACGAGACGTTCACCTATACGGTGCCGGAGGACGACGTCTACGGTCTGGTGGTATGGAGCAACAACAGCGCGGACGGAAACTTCTCCATCCAAATCGGGCCCACGCCGATCACGATGACCGAGGAATACGTCTATTGGGGAGCGGGCAATCCGACCCTCTACAACTTCACTCCCACGGCCGGCCCCTACTGGGCGGTGGCCGGTACTCGTGGAGACAGCGGAATCGACACCGGGATCCGTCTCTACGACGACGCAAACTACCAATCGCTGCTTGACGCCTCCGAGCAGTACGGGGTCTGGGAGCCGGAATTCGTGGCTATCGACTACAACCACGCACCGTGGGGGACGGAGTACCCGCGCGTGTCGCAGCTCGGGGCTCCCAACATCTACTTCACCCAGTGGGAGCAAGACGCCGACATCCTCTACGGCGCCGAGTACCCTCCGTATTGGTACCGGGAGAACGTGGTCAAGGTGTGGGACGTGTCGATGTCCGCGGGGGAGTCCTACTTTTTCCGGCAGTTCAGCAGCGCGGGAACGTTGGACGGAGGCATCTACCTCTTCGACTCTTCCAACGGCGACAACCACAAACGTCGCTCCCAATGGAGCAATGCCTCGGATTACCTGCCCCCCGGTTCAGGAGGAGAGTGGTTCTGGCATAACGCGGCCACGACCGACTGGTACGGGCTGGTAGCCACGTCCCATGGATATACTCAGGGCTACTACAGCATGTGGTTTGGTCCTTGGCTCTACCCTGCCGACGAGGCTCCGGTCACGAGAAACGAGCCAGTAATATGGGCGAGCGGACCGACGATCGGCAACGATTGGCAGGTCGCTGCGGTACGCCCCTCACCGGGCGAGAGCTCTGCGATCTGGCTTTACGAGGACTTCACCTTCGCCGACGCGGGTTTCCGCGCGTATGACGCGGGCGCAGGCGTGCGGTTCGTGGTTGCCGATTACAACCACGTTTCACCTCCCGCCTATTACACGCTCGCGCAGCGTCAAACCGGTTTCGGAGAGCAGGACCTCTCCTGGGAGGGAGGAACCGAAGCGATCGTGTTCAGCCCCTCCGGGGTGGAGGCCGCGAGCTTGCCATGGGAGGCAAGGAACGTCGCCAAAGTGTTCGATCTGTACATCGACGGCGCGACGCCGGGGCCGGAAGGTCAGACGTGTCGCCTCGAGATCACCGATGACACCGGCACTCTCGATCTCGGCGTCGCGATTTTCGCGTCGTATGGGGGTGAGGGCTATGCCGGTTCGGCTGGAGCGCTGGTCTCCGCGAACGCTGGCGGCATCGGTGCGTCGGAGACCATCGAGTTCACGGTGACCGACGCCGACTGGTACGGACTCGTCGTGTTCAATCAGGAGGACTCGGAGGGGACGTACTCGATCCGGATGATGGATCCGGTCTCGGCCGACGTAGCGCAGGAAGCGGGGCCGCTTGCAACTGGATTGCGCGTCCAATCGGGCAATCCGTTCGCGCGAGAGACCCGGCTGAGCTTGTCGTTGGCGCAGTCCGGATCGGTGAGCCTCAAGGTGTACGACATCCTGGGACGCCAGATTCGCGAGTTGATCGATGAAGTGCTGCCGGCAGGAACGCGTGAAATCGCTTGGGATGGCGAGGACGTCGACGGCCGGGCCGTTTCTCCCGGGATCTACTTCGCGCGGATGCAGGCGGGGTCGACCGAGCATCGGATCAAGCTCGTGAAGACGGAGTGACGGGCTTGGATCTCTGAGCGAGGCGCGGCGCCGGCAGCTCGTTCTGCCAGGCGCCGCGTTCTGTCTGAGCCTCGCGTCGCCTCCCGAAGCGTCAATTTCCCGTCGAAGTCGCCGGCGGCCGGTCGCTCCCCGCCTCCCACTGCCGGTAGCGCCCCGCAGGCGCGTTCTCCGTGGGCGTGACTCCGTGGACCGGCTCTCCCTCATGCGTGGTCGCCGGCGCGGCGGGAGTCCGGATCGAGAGCGCCGCGACCTGAGCCTGCCGCGAGTAGTCGATCGATTCCGCAAGCACGCGCGCCGCTTCCTGATCGGCGTGGAATCCCATCGAGTTTTCCGAGGAGATGAAGTCGATCCGCCATTGCGCCTTGCGCTGGAGCGCGTAGGCCGGCGCGAGCTCTGCGTCGGTGGCGCCCGCCGCCTTGGCGGACTGGATCGCATCGAGCATATCGGTGAGCGCCCGAGATGCCTGTCCGAGCAAGGTGTGCGTGCGATCTTGAATCGTTTGAGCCCGCGCCACCAGCTCGTCTTCCGCGACGCTGTGGCAGGTCTGGCAGGAGCGATTGACCATCAAGAGAGGGCTGCGTACCCAATGATCGGACACTTTGAGCGCGCCCTGACGCATGTAGGGCATATGGCAGTCCGCGCAGGCCACGCCGGCGCGCGCGTGCACGCCTTGCGACCACATCTCGAACTCCGGGTGCTGCGCTTTGAGCATGCCGGCGCCGGTCTCTCCGTGCTTCCAATCCACGAAAGCCTGGGAGTTGTCGAAGTTCGCCGAGTCATCGTAATACGATTCGATCTGCTCGATGCGCAGCCCCTCGTACCAGGGGTAGGTGACGGTCTTCTTGTCCCCGCGGAAGTAGTACTCGACGTGGCACTGGCCGCATACGAAAGAGCGCATCTCCCCGCGGCTCGCGTCGACATTCGGATCGTACGGCTGCGCGCGGCTCCCGTCCCGCCATCGCTCGATGCTCGGCAGGTGAGGGACGGGCGCGTCGGAGGCCGCCAACGCCTGGATTCCCCGCACGAAACCGGGCCGCGTCGCGCGCAGCTCCATGCTCTGGGGATCGTGGCAATCGACGCACGAGACCGGGTGCGGCGCGCTCGTCTCCGTCAGCTCGGCGTATGCCTCCGCGTAAGGCATTGCCGACACGAGCTCGAATCCTCGGAACACCGCCGGCCAGTCGAAGTCGTCCGCGCGCGCTCCGTCTGCCTGCGCTCCGCCCGACTGCGCTCGGTCTGCCTGCGCTCCGTCCGCCTGCGCTCCGCCCGACTGCGCTCGGTCCGACTGCGCTCCGTCTGCCTCCGCTTCTCTTCCGAGGCGCCGGTACGTGGGAATGACCGAGGAGTGGCAGTGCAAGCATGCTCCCGGTTGCGGGCGCTGCTTGACGCGTTCGGTCTGCAGTTGATCGGAGAGCATGTAGGCATGCCCGCGCCGATCGCGGTAGTCGAGCGAAAACGCATACCCGCTATAGAGCCGCTTGAGCCAGGGATCGCGGTCCAGCCGCTGCTCGGGCATCGCTTCCGATCCGCCGTACCGCGTGTTGGTGACATCCACGGTCCGCTGGTACTGATCGTATTGCGTGGGCCAGTTCGTTCCCCAGACGGCGGGATCGGTCACATCGTCGTTCACCTCGACGAACTTCAGATAGCGATTCTTCGCCTCGGTCTTGCGCTCGATCATCGTCACGAGGAGCGCGGCGATCCCGAAGGTGAGCGCGGCCGTGATGATCACCGCCGCAGCGAGCTTGGGGAATCCGGTTCGCCGTCCATTGCCGTCGGAGCTTCTGCGTTCCCGGTCGTTCATGACGCGTCTCCTCGCTGCACTTTATCTACTTCTCCGGTCCGTGTCCCACGTCCGAGTGACAGTGGACACATGTCACCGCGTCCTCGGCGGTGGTCGCTCCGGCAATCAGCTCGTGAACCATGCCCTCGTGGCAGGCCACGCAATTCTCCTGAAGGATGCGCGCATTGCGCGGGATGATCTGGATCGGCTCGTGGAAGTTCTGGAGCGTAAAAGCCATCGAATGCCGATAACCGTTGTCCGCTTTCGCGATGTACTTGGGCACGAATTCGTGGGGCAGGTGGCAGTCGACACAGACGGCCACCGTATGGTGGCTCGCCTTCTGCCAAGAGTCGTAATACGGCTGCATGATGTGACAGTTGGTGCACGCGGTCGGGTCGCGGCTGAAATAGGAAAGCCCTTCACCATAGTCGAAAGTGAAGAGCCCCAGTCCGCCCACTACTCCGCCGAGCACCGCCAGGGTGATGCCGATGGTGCCGAGATTCATGACCGCCCCTCTTTCGATCATGCCTGCGCCGCGCCCGGTCTCCGAGCTCCATCCGAGACGGCCGATACTCTAGCCGCAACGGCGCGAGCGCGAAAGTCAGGATGATCTTGGGCTGGCTGAGTTCTGAACGAGCGCAAGGGTCCGAGCGGTCTCCCGTGACGCTCCTACGTACGATGATCCCGGGAACCACCTACATGCACTTCCTTGACGCTTTTTCGAATTGCCCCGATAACTCGAAGTGCGCGCCGAAACGGTCTTTCGGATGAACGCAGAGGCGGCGCGCCATTTCTCTCCAGGAGGTTCGCGCGATGCCGAGCCCAGCCATTCCGAGACGGCGTTTCCTCTTCCAACTCGCGGGCGCAGCCGGTTCCGCTCTCCTGGCCGACCGGGCGCTGAGCGCCACCCAGATCCTGACTCCCCTCTACGTCGGAAATCCGCTCGAGCAGTATCCCAATCGCGATTGGGAGAAGGTCTATCGCGACCTCTATCATTCCGACTCTTCTTTCGTGTTTCTCTGCGCCCCCAACGACACCCACAACTGCCTGCTCCGCGCTCATGTCAAACATGGGGTGGTGACGCGGATCGCGCCGACTTTCGGCTATGGGAAAGCGACCGATCTGAACGGCAACCGATCCACCCATCGCTGGGATCCCCGTTGCTGCCAAAAGGGACTGGCGCTGGCTCGCCGCTTCTACGGCGATCGGCGCTGCCGGCGGCCGCTGGTGCGAGCGGGATTCAAACAGTGGATCGATGACGGATGCCCGCGAGACTCCGCGACCGGGGCGGTGGACACGAAGTATCTGCAGCGGGGGCGGGATCGCTGGGTCCCAGTTTCCTGGGATGACGCCTTTCGCTACTCCGCTCACGCGCTCGAAGACATCGCCCGCACCTACAGCGGCGAGGAAGGGCAGCGTAAGCTCCTCGCGCAAGGCTACGACCCGCTCATGGTCGGCGCCACGCAAGGAGCGGGCACTCAGGTGCTCAAGTTCCGTGGAGGGATGCCGCCGCTCGGCATGACGCGCATCTTCGCGCAGTACCGCCTGGCCAATTCCATGGCGCTGCTCGATGACCATCTCCGCAAATCCGGCCCGGAGGGAGCGCTGGGAGCCCGGGGTTGGGACAATTTCTCCTGGCACACCGATCTCCCTCCGGGTCATCCGATGGTGACCGGGCAGCAGGCGCTCGACTTCGATTTGTGCAACGCGGAGCACGCCGAGGTGATCGTGGTCTGGGGGATGAACTTGATCACGACCAAGATGCCCGACTCGCACTGGCTCACGGAAGCGCGTATGAAGGGCACGCATGTGGTCGTCATTTCCGCGGAGTATTCGGCGACTGCGTCGAAGGCGGACGATGTCCTGGTGGTGCGACCCGGCACCACGCCAGCGCTCGCGCTTGGAATCGCGCAGGTGATCGTTTCCGAAGGACTCTATGACCGAGATGCGGTCATGACGGAAACCGACCTTCCGTATCTGGTGAGGATGGACACCGGCAAGCTGCTCCGCGCCGCGGAGCTCTTCCCCGGGTACGAGCCCGCCGCGCTTTCCAATCACATCACTTTGACGACGGCCGACAGCGCTCCTATCCCGATCCATCGGCAGTCGGGGATGGTGCTTCCTCGCGAAAAGCGTTTGGAGTGGGGAGACCATGTGGTGTGGGACCGCAAGCGGGGTGGACCGGCTGCCGTGAACCGGGACCTGTTCGGATTCCACTTTCGCGAGACCGGGATCGATCCCGAGCTCTTCGGCGCGCACGCCGTGCGGCTCGTCGATGGAACCGAGGTGGTCTGCCGCACCGTGTTCGACGTCACGCGGGAGATGCTCGAGGGATCGTATCAGCCGGAACAGGTGGAGGCGCTCACCTGGGC
>CAMPIC010000036.1 GCA_946886185.1 uncultured bacterium | reverse complement strand
CTGTTGGGGGGAGGGGCTCTTTTCAAAGAATGCGCAGAGGTGGAGATCGACGGATGTCGGTTCGATGATAACTCTGCGGACCGAGGCGGCGGGGTGTGGCAGCTAGGCGGCAACTTCCAAGCCGTGCGCACCAGCTTTCATAACAACCGAGGAGCCAAAAGCGTTGGGGCGTGCAGCTTATCGGGGCTCGCGAACGCGACTCTGCGGGACTGCGAGATCTGGTGGGATCGGGATGATGCTGCTTATTACGGGGCAATTCTTGTCGATTTCGCCCAGCAGTTCGAGATGACGGAGTGCACGATTTGCGCGGACGTGAGTAACGAGTTCGACGATGTGATCATCGGTGTGGAAGTCAACGCATACGAGGTATCGATCGATGGGTGCACGTTCTGGGACCGGGGTACGACAGCAAACGCGACCGTTGCGGACCTCTTTCCCTTCGATGTCGAGGAGTTTCCCGCCGACGTTAGCGTAACCCGAACGGTCATCGGTGCCTCGCAACGCTTGCCGGAGGGAAGTCTCACCCTCGGGTGTTTCAGGGGCGTCACGAACGCTGAGCGTCTCACGCTCGTCAATCGGAACCTGATCCTCCTGGGCTATGGAACGGAGGCGATCTTTCGAAACTGCATCGCGCAAGACGCGACCGTGACACTCACCGGACCGGATGGCTCGGACGGTTCCTGCAACGTGTTCTGGGACGCCGATGTGGATAATCGCGACTTCGACCTCACGGGGACCCGGACTATCGACCCGTTGCTCTGCGATATACCGGCACAGAATGTCAATGTTGAAGACGTCAGCCCGTGTCGTCCGGAACACAGTGAGGGCTGCGACTGGATCGGAGCTCGGGACGGCATGTGTATCGTCACCCCGGTCTTGGTTTCCGGGATGGAGGCGGTACCTTCTGATCGCGGTGTCATGGTGGCCTGGAGCTTCGACGGTATCGAGGCTCAGACGGAGTGGTCGGTGTGGCGACTCTTTGGCGACAACGAGCACCTTGTCGGCGGCGGACAGGTATCTCGAACGGGCATGCACTCCGTGGAGGATGCCGGTTCCTTGCCTCGGGGCTCGGTCATCTATCAGTTGAGGGTGCGAGAGCTCGGATCCCACTGGCGCACCGCGTCATCCGTAGCGATTGTGCTTTCCATCCCCGACGGACTGATCGTGGGTTCCTCGGTCGTCTCCAACGCCGTGTCCCTTCGTTTGTCCCAGGACGCCATTTGTCGAGTCATCGATTCGAGCGGGCGAGTTCGTGCGACCATTGCCGGGCAGAACGACGGGCTTACGACATGGACCTTGCGCGATGAGCAAGGAGAGCAGCTTGAAAGCGGTGTCTACTGGGCGACGACGGAGGTCCGGGCAGATCGATTCGTGATCGTTCGCTAGGCACTGGTCCTTGGTGCCCGACCGGCAGCAGCCCCCGCTTCCAGAAGGCTTCACCGGCGGATTGGTCGCGTTTTCGCGAGTTCCGGGCAGAAAGGGGCAGGTCCGCAGGTCCCCGTCAGGTTTCACCCAGAGACGCGGTTTCGCCCACCTTTGGAGGTAGACTGCAGTGTTCAACGTCCGAGTAGGACGTCGCCGCCGGCGTCGCGGAATGCCTGCAGCGCTTTCTCGCGGCCGGCGTTTGCGCGTTCGAGCAGGCTCCGGAACTCCGGATCGTCGCGGAGAGCGTCGAAGGAAGTGCTTCGCATCATGGTGAGCGCGGCGAAATAGTTCTTCTCCAGGGCGCGCTCGATGCAGATCTTCCCGTGCCGGAAGTCGCCCACGTCACAGTACATCCACGCCTCCTGGAAGGCCGCTTCGGGATCGTTCGCGATCGCGAGATGCTCGATTTTGGGCTGGATCGTTCGCATCGTCTCGGGATCGCGATCGAGCCACGCTTCCACGAATCGCGACCAATCCGAGAATGCCAGGGTGCGGATCTGCCGGCGGACCTCGTCGAGCTCCGCTTTCGCTTCCTCGCGCCGATTCGCGAAGCCGAGCGCGATGATCCGGATCAACCGGTCGCTTCCCGAGCTCGCGATAGGGTCCAACAACGGATCCAGATCGAGCGTCATGAGCAAGGTCTGCGAATAGCTGGTGGGGATGTTCGGATCGAGCCGCCGCGCTTCGAAGTGAGCGGCGATGGCTTCATCGAATAGCCCGCAGTAGCGGCACGAGTGCACCAACCCCGCATAGAGCTCGGGATCGTTTCCGTGGGCTTTGGACTCACCGAGAAGCCGGATGGTGGCCGAGATCGCGGACCCGGTGTCGGACTCCAGGTTCGCGTAGAGCTTGTGCGCGATCGGCAGACGTGGACTGAGCTCCAGAGCGCGCCGGAGCGCATTCTCCGCGGTGGCCGCGCCGTCGTCGCCGCCCTCGATGTATTTTGCGATCACCCAGTGGCAGCGGGCCAACTTGGCCCATGCCGGTGCGAATCGCGGATCGAGCTCGAGAGACGCTTGATAGAGGCCGCGCGCCGCGACGATGGTGTCATAGCTGCGCGCGAGCTCGTTGGCCTGCAAGTACAGATGGTAGGCCCGCGTGTCGTGCGGAGCTTCCGGTGTGGGAGTCGACCCGCCGCCGGACAGAGGCAAAGAGAGCGCGTCGACGATGCGTTGAGAAATGTCCGACTGGAGCTCGAACAGGTTCCCCAACGGGGAGAGCACCGAATGAGAGGTGAGGATCGTCCCTTCCGGCGCCTCGAGCAGTTGCACGTTCGCCTGCAATTGATCTCCGGAGCGCAGCAGCGTCCCCATCACCACCCGGTCCACGTCCGCTTGCGCGGCGAGCTGCTTCAAGTCCGGTGGATCACCGGCGACGCGGGCTGCCGCCGTGCTCGAGCGAACGACCATCGCGGACGATCCCGAGAGCGAGGTCGCGATTGCATCGGGAAGGCTAAAGGCGAGGAAGTCGGTCTCCGGGTCGTTCCGCAGAATTCGAAACGGCAACACGATCAGCCGAGTGAGCGGACGCGCCAGCACCGGCATCTCCGCGCCATTCGACTCGATCTCACGCAGCTCCTGGGCCATCACTGCCGCCGATTGCGGCCGATCCATCGGATCCTTGGCCAGCGCGCGCCGAATCACTCGATCGATCGCGGCGACTCCGGGAGAGCCGGTCAACGCGGGAGGTTGCTCGTGGAGCGTCGCGTGCAGCTGCTCGACCACGTTGCGTCCCGAGAACGGCGGGCGGCCTGCCAACATCTCGAACAGGATCGCGCCCGCCGCGAAGAGGTCGCTCCGGCCATCCACGGGGTCGCCTGTCACCTGTTCCGGCGACATGTAGCGGGGAGTTCCCACCACGAGCCCGGTTCGAGTCAGGTTCTGCGGCGTCTCCGGACCAGAGAAAGCGAGATCGGACGCGGAAGAAAAAACGCGCGCCAGACCGAAGTCGAGCAGCTTCACGCCGTGTCGGGTCAAAAAGACGTTGGACGGTTTGAGATCGCGATGGAGGATGCCGCGTTCATGCAGCGCTTCCAAGGCGGCCAAGATCCCGAGCCCGATCGAGATCGTCTCCTCTACCGGAAACGGGCCGCGCCGCATCCGCGAGTCCAGCGTCTCTCCTTGCAGAAGCTCCATGGCCAGGAAGAGCCTGCCTTCATCCTCGCCGATCTCGTAGAGCTGGCAGACGTTCGGGTGGCTCACACTGGCGGCGGCTCGAGCTTCGCGCCAGAAGCGGGCTTTTGCCTCCTCGCTCTGCCGCTCCGCGGACACCATCTTGATCGCGACCTCGCGCTGCAGCCGGTCGTCATGGGCGGCATAGACCACTCCCATGCCGCCTTCTCCGAGCCGGGAGTGAATTTCGTAATGCCCGATCCGCGCGGGATGGCTTCCAGTTTGTCCCGTCGATGGAAGGTCGTCGGCCGTCTCGTTGGCGTCAGTCGCGGAACCGCCCGGATCGCTCGTGACGTTGCGGTCGTTCGAGGGGGAGCGCTTCAGCCAGTGGGAAAGCGCCCGGAGCGGGCCGCGCCGCTTGTCGGAGTCGTCTGCCATAGACGGCGAATCATACTCCGCGCGGCGCGATCCGCGGGGGAGCATTCATGCGAGCGGGGACGCGAAAGCTGTGCTTATCGCGTCATTGGGACCGCGCCGCAAAGATCGCGCCCACGTTTTCCGGCGCGAAAAACTTCGCGGGTGACAGAGTGCCCGCGTTCACCTGAGCGAATCCATCCATCGCGCTCTGGTTTCCCGCGATCGCTGCGAAAAGCTGTTGCGTCTCCGGCGGGGGCGGCTCCAAGGTCGCGATTCCGTAGGTGAACTCGTACATCGGCAGCACCTGCTCGTCTCGGGCTCGCTGGTACTCGGACATCGCATCGTCGAACGAGCGCGCGCCGGAGAGAGCGAGATCGAGCGCTTCGGCGCACTTCTCTGCATCACGGAACGCGTCGGTGATTCCCTGCGCGGTGATGGGATCCTTCTGATATCCGGCATCTCCGATCAACGCCCATCCCGGTCCATACGGCTTGCGGAAGTAGTTCGGCGTCACCGCGCCGTATAGCTTGTCCTCGCGTTTCGCGGAGCGCAAGCGGTCGGCGAAGGACGGCACCATCTCGAGGGTCTTCATGTAGGAGCCTTCGTAGTCCTTCTTGTTCTGTTCGTGATCCGCGATGGCCCAACCCGCGACCACCATGGTGAGCCCGTCATTCGTCGGGGCCGCGGCGAATCCCCGATGCGGCCGTGAGTAGATCTCGAAGCGACCTTCCACCGGGAGATTGCTGAAGTAGGTGTAATAGCCTCCCTGGGCCGGCGGCCGGACGTGGTACTCCTCCGGCTGCACCGCGCGCACGAGCAGAGAGTGACGCCCATCGGCGCCGATCACGACTTGGGCGCGCTCGGTAACGGAGCTGCCGCCCCTGGATCGCCCTTGGATTCCGACAACTCGCCCTTCTTCGATGAGAATGTCGTCGACCGTGAACTCCTCGCGCACTTCCGCGCCCGACGCGGCGGCCGCATCGACGAGGATCTTGTCGAGCAGTGTCCGGCGCGGACAGTAGGCTGATGGGAGTTCGGCGGTTCTCGGCGATCCCTCTATGGTGATCGGTCCGAAATCGAAGGAGTACGACTCGATCGGCGGGCATCCCGTTGCGACGACGCGATCCAGAAGTCCCCACTTCGCGAGCGCCGCAGAACCGAGCGGATGGATGATGTGGGTCGAGAGCATGTCGCTGGGAAACTTCGCCTTGTCCACCACGAGCACGCGATATCCCTTGCGCGCCAAGCACATTGCCGCCGGCGACCCCGCGCAACGGGCGCCGATCACGATCACGTCGTATGGCTTCATCTCGCTGGTTCTCCATGTGGTCCCGTGACTGCGGCCCGATCCGGCCTGTCACTGACACTTGGTAGCCGGCCGAAAGGAGTAGGCCGATGCCACCGGTGTGTGACCCGCTTTCAGGCGCGGAGGTACGCGCTTCGATCGGCCCTGGCGTGTTGCCGGCTCTCAGGAACGGGGGTACGACGGGCCAGTCGCGAAACCCGCGTTCAGGAACGGACGAACGATGCGTCGATCCAGGCGCGGTAGTTGCCGTCGTAGCCGACGCGTCTCTGGGCAGCTCGAACCCGCTCGTCGAGCGCGCGCATCTCGGACTCGGTCCGCTCCGGCTTTCCCAACACCACTCCAGCGATCCCGGCGATCTGTTCGGCGACGTGACGGGCGACGTGGCCGGCGTGCTTGCGCGACACCACGAGGTTGCCCTTGCCCGTGACCGCGTTGCCGACTCCATAGAGATTCGGATGGTCGGCGAGCTCTCCGTGTTCGGGATCGCGGAACGCATAGAAGTCGCCCACCATCGCGAGGCCCAGATCCTCGGGGATGCTCCCGATCGAGCTGATCACGAGCGGAGCTCGCATGGAAACCCGTTCGCCAGTGCCGCGCAGACTCCCATTCGCAATCTCCATCTTCTCGAAGACGAGTCCCGCCAGACGATCCTGCTCCACGATCATGTCCACCGGCAAGTGGAGCGGCGAGATCTCGAACAGACACTCCGCGCGCGCCTTCTCGAGGATCTTTTCCCGGGTTCGACCGATCCGTTCCGCCACCTCCGGAGCGGCTCCCTCGGGCATTTCCACCAGCGGCATGTCCTGGATGCGGCGGCGATAGAACAAGCGCCCACTCCGAACGCTCAGATCCTCCCAGTGAAGTCCGAATCGTTCGAGGAGCTTCGGAACGCCGTCGCGGCTGAGATCGTCGATCGTGACCTCGATCCCTCGCTCCGCCAGCGCCGCGCGCGTGAGCTCGAACTGCACGACCTTGATCACGTCGAGCGAGGCCAGTCCGCCTCCCACCACGATCGTTCCCGGCTCGACGTGATAGCGCGGACCTTCGTAGCCCGCCTCCTCGTAGTGGTTGAACCAATAGATGAACGAGTTCTGATAGACGAGCCCTCGCCCGAGATACGCATCGATCCCGGGAATCGGGAGGGGCCGATCCCGCCACGCGCCGTGGGCGAGGATCACCGCATCGAAGCCCCACTCGTTCAGTAGCTCGGAGAGCGTTACGTCTCTGCCGATGCGAGTCGCGGGAACGAAGTCGACGTTCGGATCGTCGAGCTTGGCGTCGATGTCCGCGAATTCCTTTCGGCGGAGATTGGTGTGCCAGCGCGGCAACCCATCCTCGACTTTCCCGTAGGGGCGGCGGTTCTGTTCGAACACCACCACGCGGATCCCGGAGCCAGAGAAGACGCGGACGGCCTCGGCGCCGGCGGTAGATCCTCCGATCACCGCGACCGCATGTCGCGTTCTGATCCGGCCGGTCGTGTTCAAAGAACGAGTGCGAGGGCGACTCGACTCCGTCATGGCGTTCCCCCGAATGGTTGCCTTCGCGTGGTATCGTAGCCCGTGCAGGCGCCGGGAGTCGGTTTCAGAGGTGGCTCGCTGGTCGAGATGGGCTGGCGAGAGGAGGAATGATGAGTTTCCGATCCGAGGCTCGGCTTGCCCTGGGCGTCATCCTGGCGATCCTGATCACGTCCGCAGTGGGAATCCCCGATCTGGTCCACGCGGCCGATCACCCCGATACGACCGATCCCTACGTCGTTACCGGACCGCCTCGGGCGGTACCCTCGTCCCGAATTTCTTCCGAACCAGCCCCGGGAAGCTTTGCGCCCGACGCCGCTCAACGGCTGTTCGACGATGCGCGCGTGCTCGGCTTGGAAGGCCGGGCCGTGCCTCCGGCGCGACTCACTTCCCTCGGCGTGGAGAACGCCATCGCCAGGCAAGATCCTGTTTCTGCGTCTCTCGAAACCGCTCGCACGCACCCCTCCCTGATCGCGGTCGGCGCGGATGATCTGGAGCTGATGGCGGCCAAGGAAGCCGGCGATCTCACCTACGTCCATTTCCGGCAGACGGTGGGCGGCATCCCGATCCACGAGTCGCGGGCCACTTTCCTCTGGGACGGAGTGGGACGACTTCGGATGACCGGAACTCGTGTCTACCTGGGAGATCAGCTGGAGCCGCTGGAGCCGCGCCGTCCGCTCTGGATTTCCGAGGAAGCAGCGCGCGAAGGAGCGCGCGACGGAATGCCGGCCGATCTCGAAATCGAGGAGTGGGAGTTCGCGGAGCGGCAATGGTTCCCTCTCGGGGGCGACGGCGGTGTGGAACTGCTCCCGGTCTGGAACATCCGCTACCGCACCGATTCCGGCGGATGGTACGACGCGCTCGTCGACGGCGAAACTGGCCGCCTGCTTTCGCGCGTCAACCGCGTTCATTTCGAGACGGTGACCGGATCGATGAAGGGTTGGATCGAGCCGATCAGTCCCGGCGATGCGCAACAACTCCTTCCGATGGCGAACCAGTTCGTGCGTTTCGAGGGAGTGGGAGATTCCGTACTCGCAACCGGCGACGACCTGGGAGAGTTCTCGGTCGACCTTCCGGATGGGGCGTATCAGGTGACGAACGCGCTCGCCGGACAGTACATTTTCATCCGCGATGGATCGCCTGACGGAGAGATTCCCACCGTCACCGAGGAGTTGGCGGGTGGGGCGGTCGCGCACGATTGGTCGGACGACAACTCGAACAACTCGCATCGCGACGCGTACTACCACGGCAACATCGCCCACGCCGCGATCCGCGCGATCGATGACACACCCGGGCTCTTTCCACTCGACTTTCCGATGCTGACCGTGGTGGAAGACCATTCCGGAGCGTGCAACGCCTACTGGGACGGGTCGCGTATGAACTTTTACGCCGCGGGCAGCTCCTGTCCTTCCACTGCGCGCATCGCAGACGTGGTGTATCACGAATATGGCCACGCCGTGACGCAGTACACCTACTGGCCGATGTTCGCGCCCGGAGACATCCATGAAGGGCTGAGCGATTACTTCGCGGCGACGATCCGGGATGATGCGCGCATCGGCGCGGGGTTCTTCGGCCCGGGATCGGTGCTGCGCAACATCGAGCCGGACCGGATCTATCCAGATCATGTCGCCTCCGACCCGCACGTGACCGGCTTGATCATAGCCGGCGCGCTCTGGGACCTGCGCAAGGTGATCGGCAAGGAGACCACCGATCGACTCTTCCACTTCGCGCGCTACGGCGCTCCGGAGAACTTCGACGACTACCTTCTCAACGTTCTTCTCGTGGATGACAACGACGCCGATTTGACGAACGGATCGCCTCACTTCGACGAGATCGTGCAAGCGTTCCGCGCGCATGGGATCGGCGATCTTTCCATTAGCATTTCAGCGCCGAAATTCCCCGACTTCGAAAATCCCGGGCCGACGATCGAGGCCACCGTCACGGTGTTCGCGCTTCTGGGGCTCGACTCCAACGAGTTGTCGCTGTTCATCGATACCGATGGAGCCGGCTTCGAGCGCGTTCCGATGGTTTTCGCCGGCGCGCCCCGCACCTATCGGGTCTCGTTCACGAGTCCCCCCGAGGGAACGACGGTAAGGTATTACTGGGCGGCGGCCGACACCGCTGGGCACGTGGGACGGCTTCCCGAAAACGCTCCCAACGAGACCTATTCGTTCTTTGTGGGAAAGGACGAAGTCGCGCCGGTGATCGCGGCGGAGACTCCGACTGCGTTCGCGGAGACGCAGCAAAGTCACTACTTGCGTTGCGCCGTCATCGACAACTCGCAGCGCGTGGGACCGGTTCGGGCGGAGTATCGCGTGGGTGACGGACCGCTCCAAAGCGTGGAGCTCACGCTGCGATCCGGAGACATCTATGAAGGTTCGCTCGATCTGGGCGCCGTTGCCGCGGGACAAGAGGTGAGCTACCGGCTCTTCGCGACCGACCAGGCTCAGGATCCGAACACCGGAGCGTTTCCCGTCGCGGGAGAGCGCCGCGTGCCGGTGCGGCGCGGGCGCTCGATCGACTTCGAGAGCGCTGCTGCGGGGATCGAGACGCGTGGAATCTGGGAGATCGGCACTCCATCGGATGCGGACCTCGTCTACAGCGGATCCGGTGTACTCGCGACTCGCCTCGACGATCTTTATCCGGACTCTGAGGACTCTGAAGTGATCTGGGGACCGATCGATTTGACCGGCTACTCGCGTGCTCGGCTCCAGTTCCGGCATCTGGTGCAGACGGAGTTGTTCTACGACGGCGGCAACGTCTCGTTCGCGCGCGATCCTGGCGCCAGCCGCTGGTCGGTGCTCCATCCGGTCGGTGGATACACGCTTCCCGGCATCGTGGCGCTGGGAGAGCCGGGCTTCACCGGCGAATCGGACTGGTCGGAAGCGGTCTTCCCGCTCGACTTCCAGCTAGGCGAGCAGATGTATCTGCGGTTCCGATTCGCGTCGGATGCCGGCGTGCGGGATCTCGGATGGTTCATCGACGATCTCATGGTGTTGGAAGCGCAGGCGTGGGTCGATGCGGTCGATTTCGAGGCTTCGAACGGCGAGGACTCGCGTGTGACCTTGGAGTGGGAGTTCCCGAGCGGGGTCGATCGCAACTCCGGTCGATTCCTCGGATTCGACCTCTATCGAACGACGGGCGACGATCCGTTCCCCGAAGAGCCGCTCAACCCGAATCCTTTGCTCGTCTATGAGTACGCCGACGAAACGGTGATCAACGGATTGACCTATCGTTACCGACTCGTGACCCGATACGACGATGGGGAGAGTCCCGGAGTCGAGGCATCGGGCACTCCGTACGCCGCTTCCATCGAGCTCGGCGCCGCGGCGGTGGATGCGACGCTGCACGGCTATGAGTCGCTCGAACAGAGTTTCACGATCGGCAATCGCGGCGCGGGCACGTTGACCTTCGATGTATATCTCGCAGATCCCGGGGCGACGCTCGAGAGCTTGCTCGCGATCTACTCCGTTCCTTCGGAGGTTTCGGAGCTCGAATCCGTGGAAGTGGATTCCGCGGAGGCTCTCTCGGAAGTGGACTTCGCGCGCATTTCGGCGCGCCGTTGGAGCAGTGAGGAAGGAGAAGAGTACGTCGAGTTCCGCCTCGACGGCCATGGCGTCTGGGGCGATCCGATCCATGACTGGGGCGGCGTCCTTTTCCTCGATCTCGACGGGAACCTCGAGACCAGCCAGACCCCGGACGTCGATCTCGGCTGGAACGAAGGTATCAACATGGGATGGGAGAAGGCGGTGGTGTTCGGGAGCTTGCCGAGTCAGGTGGGGCTTCCCGCGGTCGCCATCGTCGTCAATCCCGACATGCAATCCGAACCGGAGATCCTCACTGAGGTCGACTTCCCGATCGGAGGCAGCTCACTCGCTTTCTCGGTTCCGATGAACGAATTGGATGGGGCTCGCGACATCCAGGTGCAGGCGGTCGCCGCTCGCGGCTTCGGGTCCGCCCCACTCGACTACCTGCCCGATCTGCCGCAAGCGGTCTCGTGGCTCCGGCGCGCCCCCAAGCATGGACAGGCGCACCAGGGAACGGAGCAGAGCATCGCGCTCACGCTCGGGAATGCGCAGCTCCCGAACGGCGTCTACCGCAGCCAGCTCCTGGTCCGTTCGAACGACGAGTCGGCGCCGGTGGTGTCGCTTCCGATCACCCTCACGATCGATCGCGGCGTGCCTCCTTCGGTGAACGACGTCCGCCTGGTGGCGACGATCGCGGGGATGCAGATCTCGGTCCTGCCGAACCAGGCGCTCGAGCCGGTCTCGATGACTGCGGAACGGTCTTTGGGGGAGAGCGGAGAGTGGACTGCGATCGGGACGCTCGGGCGCGGAGACGATCGCTACTATCGAATGGTCGATCGTTCCCCGCAGATCGGTGAGTCGTATCGCTACCGCTTCGTCACGCAGTTCCCCGGCGATCGAGCGCGCACCTACGGCCCGTTCGATCAGATCTATTCTCCGGCCGCGCCCGATCTACAACCCGCGGTCGCTTCGGCGCAGGAAGGGATCGAGGTTTCGTTCTCCGTGCCGTTCCAGCTGGACGTGCTGCAAGCCATCTGGCTCGATCGGCGCGTGGCGGGGACGGAGCCGTTTGCGGCGCGCAACGACGAGACGCTGGAGCCGGATCCGCAGGGACGGGTCTCGTTTTTCGATCCGTGGTCGGTACCCTGGCGCGACGGGGTCGAGCCGGGCACTGCGTATGAGTATCGAGTGCGCTTGATCGGGCCGGAGGGGCAGGAGCACATCTTCCCGCTCGATCCGGTCGAGTTCACGCCACCGATGCCGGAACGAGTCGCGCTCTTGCCGTCGCGTCCCAATCCGTTCCGCGATCGCGTCGCCTTCCGCATCGATCTACCGGAAGCGAGCGATGTGGTGCTGGAGCTGTTCGACGGAAATGGACGGCGGGTCGCCAAGCTCGTGGACGATCACCTTCCCGCGGGCGCGCACATGCGCGAATGGGATGGCCGCCACGGCGGTGAGCAAGTCGCGTCCGGCGTTTACTTCGCCCGCCTCCGGGCCGGCGGAGAGGAACGAAAGATCCGCGTGCTCCGCATCCGGTAGTTCTGGGACGACGCTTGTCGATCATCCACCGTCGCTCGTTTAGCGTCTCCGGAAACCGACTCATGCTCCCGCTCCGGGAAACATGGGCGGTCTAAAATGACCTCATTTATAACCAGTAGTAGGCTGAAAAT
>CAMPIC010000035.1 GCA_946886185.1 uncultured bacterium | reverse complement strand
GCGAAACGCCGAGGTGCAGGAACATTCGAACGCTGGTCAATTTCGATCCGCCCGCCACGGACGAGGAGATTCGGGCCGCCTCGCTCCAGGTCGTGCGCAAGTTGAGCGGATTCCACAAGCCGTCGCGCGCCAACGAGGAACAGTTCGACCGCGCCGTCGAGGAGGTTTCGGAGATCGCGAGCCGCCTCATCCACTCGCTCGTGACGCAAGCCCCCCCGCGCGACCGCGAGACCGAGGCGGTGCGCGCGAAAGAGCGGTCGGCGCGCCGATTCGGTGCGGCCAAACCTTCTCCGCGATGAGGCGCCGAGTGGAAGAGGAATCCTACAAACGGCTCTACGAGGAGCAGCGGTTCCTCTATCAGCTGGGGCGCGACCTCGAGCGGATCTCGCTGCGCACTCCCGACTCCCACTTGTTGCGCGTGGTGCTGCGCCGCCTGGGGGAAGTGTTCGAGGCGGACGTGGCGATCCAGACCGACGTCCGCTACCCGGATCCCTGCCTCGAGACCCCCTACCGGCTCGTCCTTTCCAAGCTCGGCGGTTCCGTCGATGCGCGGACAATGGCATCGCTGGAGGAACACTTCCACGCCTCCTGCTCTCGCATCCTCGCTGGCAAACCGCTCGGTCCCGTGCGCCGCGAGGTGCTGCTCTACGGCATCGATCCGGACGAGAGGCTGCTCGCGATCGTGGGATTCGTGCGACTGGAACGTCCCTTCAATCGCGGCCAGCTCCATTTCGGGCAGGTGGCGATGCGCCTGGTCTCCGATCGCCTGATCGCGCGCGAGCGCGAGCGGGAACGGTCCCTGCGCGAGAAGATCTCCACCAAGATCTTCAGCGAGCTCCGTCCGAAAGACGTGCTCTATCAGATCCTGCACGGATTGAAGAAGCTCTTCCGCTACGACCACAGCGGCGCCGTGTTCCTGCTCGGTCCGGATCGGCGGACCCTCACCGTGCAGGCGGAGATCGTGGTCTGGACGAAGGCGAAGTCCGAGCGGATCGGCGACGAAGTTCGGCTCGATGACGAGGTGGTGTCGTGGCTGGCGGGAGATGAGCGGCGCCCGCTCCTCATTCGCGACGGCAGGCCCCTTCCCTCTCCGCACGGAAACAACGAGATTCCGGCGCAGATGCTCCGGCCGCTCCTCCCGACCGGCGAGGGGAGCCCGGAAGCGCGCTCCATGCTGGTCGCCGTGCTCTGGCGCAAGGAACGGATCCTGGGAGTGATCCAGCTCTTGGGGCGCGGTCCGCAGACGTTTTCACCCGAAAATCGCGTCACGCTGGAGAAGTTCCTGCCGCTGGCCGCGATCACGATGTTCAACTCCGAGCTCTATACGATCCAGCACAACCGGATGGTCTCGGCGGAGCGCAAGGTGGGTCTGGCGGATCTCGCGCGCGCGATTTCGCACGATCTCAACAACGCGTTCGGCGTGATCCTGCCGCTCTTGCAAGCGGTGCAGCGCGATGTCGCGGGGGGCCAGCTCGATCGCGAACGCCTCCTCCACGATCTGGCGATGATCGAGCACTATGCGAACTTCAGCTCCCGGATTTTTCAGGGGCTGCTCTCGATCGGGCGCGGAGCTTCGGAGCCGTACTCGTGGACGCGGCTCGCCCCCCTGCTCGACACCGCGCTCGGGATGGTGGAGCCGAACCTGGTGACGAATGGCATCCGCTTGGAATGGCGCGTCGATCCGGACGTTCCGACGATCTGCGTGCGCCACGGCGAGATCGAGCAGCTCATCCTGAATCTGGTCTACAACGCGCGCGACGCGATGCCGGAGGGGGGAAAGCTGAACGTCACGGCCCGGCGGGAGCGGGGCGGTGTGCGCATCGAGCTCACCGACACGGGAGTGGGCATTCCGCGAGAGATTCGCGAGAAGATTTTCGAGCCGTTCTTCACCACGAGGCCGACCGGTTCCGGACTCGGGCTCGACATCTGCCGGTCCATCGTCTGGGAGTACGGAGGCACGCTCGATCTTGCGGACGCGGCTCCGCGCGGCACGACCGCGTCGATCTGGCTGCCTCGCAGCACGGATCGAATTCCCGCGGAGCTGCGCGCGGCGGGGGCGAAGGACGAGCACGAGACCGTCGCGCCGGGCAGCAGCGCGTGAGCATATCTTTGCTCCGCACACCGGCGCTCGGGGAACGCCGCAGAGTTCTGGTCGTGGATGACGAGCCGGGAATGCGCTACATGGCTCGCCGCGTGCTCGAAACTCGCTTCGACGTTTTGGAAGCGGCCAGCGGCGAAGCCGGTCTCGAGCTCCTGCGCAGCGAGCTGATCCACTTCGCGATCGTGGACATCTCGCTGCCGGGGCTTTCCGGCCTCGATCTCCTCACCGAGATCAAACGCACCTCCGTCGACGTCGACGTCGTGGTCATGACCGGGAGCGTTCCGGACGCGAACGAAGCGCTCGAGGACGCCATCCGCCGCAAGGCGTTCTTTTTCCTGCGCAAGCCGTTCCCGATGACCGTGCTGGAAACTTTGGCGGATCGGATCGTGGAAACGCAGGAGCTGTCCCAGCAGGTGAACCGGTATCTGCGCGATCTGGAGCGCGATCTGGAGGCTGCCCGCGTGTTTCAGCGCCGCCTCTTTCCGCCCACGCCGTGGAGCGGAGATCGCATCGTGGCCGCATCTTCTTACGTGGCGTCGGCGCGCCTCTCGGGAGATTTCATCGATTACTGGCCCCTTCCCCGAGGAGGCACCGCGCTGCTCGTCGCCGACGTCATGGGACACGGTCCGGCGGCGGCGATGATGACGGGGATGGTCAAGAGCCAGCTCCGTCGTCTCTCCGATGAGATCGACGAGCCGGGAGCAGTCTTGCAAGAGCTCGAATCGGATCTGCAGCGGCAAGGGGTGCGCGGATTCCTCACCGCGTTCCTGATCTTCGATCGTCCGGAGCTGGGCCGCGTCGATTTCGCGGGAGCGGGACATCCCGACGTCTACTTGTGGAGCCCTTCGCGCCGCCAGATCGATCTGCTGGAATCGGGCGGGCTTCCGCTCAATACCGGCCTCGGCTTGACGGAGCGCGCCTCGGAGAGCTTGCCGCGCGAGCCGGATCTGCGCTTCCTGCTCTACACGGACGGCTATCGAGAGGCGAGGAGTCCGGAAGAGGAGTTTTTCGATCATCCCTCCGAGCATGCAGCCCGGCATGCCTCCTGGAGCGAACGGCTCCGGAAGCGCGAGCCGCTCTCTCGATTTCACGAGGCGGTGGCTGCCGCGATCGCCGCGCCCTCTCCGGAGGACGGGGTCCGAACCTTCGAGGAGCAATGGCGCGACTTCACGCAGCAAGAAGCGGATGACGATCGCGCCGCCGTGATCGCCCGGCTGCTCTGAAGCGCCCTGCAGAGTTCCCTCGGATCTGCCGATATTCAACAGAACGCCCCAGGGTGTGGACGCGTCCTACGGACCCCGCGATGGCTGGATCCCGGCACAGGGGGACGACTGGCCGTGTCCTCGCGTGTCTCGAGCTCCGTGATGAAAGACTCGCCGCCGGAGGTATTCGGATGCCGAGATCGACCTCTTCGTGCGGACGATGGCCCTCGCGGAGTTGGCCTTTGCTCACGACCGCGCTCGTCCTGGGATGCGCGAGCAGCGCGAGCCTCGAGCCGAATCCCAAACAGCAAGGCCATCTCGACGCGCACCTCTCCGCGATCTTCGCCGGCGTCGGAGCGCTCGACGATGCGCAGCTGGAGGCGGATCGCACGCGAGTACGCAACGTGCATCGGCTTGGATACTGGGCGCAGCGTTTCTACGAGCGGACGGGGCGGTACCCGCTCGCCTCCCGCGACAGCTCGGTCTTTCGCCAGACTCTGATCGGCACCAGCATCGGTAACGTGGAGAGCTTCGGCGACACCTACGTCCACCAGGACAGCTTCCTCGCGGAACTGCGCGAAGTGTTGGGGTCGGAGTTGATGCTGCCGGACGATCCGATCCCGGAACCGGATGGAGCGCGCGCCTACACATACGGAGTGTACGGCCGCACGTTCGTGGCCGCAGCGATGCTCTATCACCCGGTGGGCTGGACCGAGGGCGTCCTTGCGAACCAGTGGCAATATCGAGTCGGCGCGGTCGAGGATCCGAATCTTCCGATCCTCCAGATTTCGCTGCTGCTGGATGGGGCGTACGCCGAATCGCGTCCGCCGCGCTGGCGCGATCCCTCCCTGGCGCTGTGGTAGGGCTGCGCGACGCAGAAGCACACGCTTCGGCAAGCGGGATCCGCACCCTACCCTGACGTTTGCTTGGATTTGCTCAGCGCGGCAGGACGCGCTTCAGGAACGGCAAGCCGATGAGCGCGGGAATCCAGTAGCCGAACAGAGAGTACAGAAGGCCGACTCCGAGAGACACTTCCGGAATGGCGTGTCCTTGGAAGAGCGCGATGATCGCGGAATCTCGCGTTCCCATTCCGCTCAAAGTGAGAGGAAGCAATCCGACGAAGATCGCCAGCGGCAGCGCTCCCATCGCGAAGAAAAACGGGACCGGTTGGCCGAGCGCGATGTAGCAGAGCGTCAATTGCAGCACGCTCGCCGTCCAGTTGAGCACCGTGTAGACCACGATCTCCGCGAGCAGCCGCGGCGATCCGGCGAGAAGACGCAGCGAGCGGAGCACGCCCTCGACTTTCTCCGCGAACTTCTCCGGGATCGGCAGGCGGACGCGCAGCAGAACGGCGATCGTGGCGATCCCCGCAATCAATCCTCCCCCCGCGACTGCCGCGAGGCCCCAACGGCCGAATGCGAGGCAGCCCCCGAAGGCGAGAGCAAGGAGCACGAGGATATCCACGGTTCGCTCAGCCAGCACGGACCCAAGGACCAGCCGCACCGGAACGCGCCCCTTGAGGTAGTACGCCTTGACGAAGTCTCCGGTTTTGGACGGAGTGATGGTGCCGAGCGGCCACGCCGCCATGATCATGTCGAACCCTTCTCGGAAGCTGATCTCGTATCCCAGTGCGCGCAACATCCGCTTCCAGCGCAAGGCCGAGAAGGTGGGAAAGAAGATTCCGACCGCGAAGGCAAGCACGAGGAGGGGATGGTTGGCGGAGACCAGGACCTCGCGCACGTGGGAATAGTCAAGCCGCGTGGAGAGTAGGACGAAGACCACGATCGTGAAGAGCGCGAGCATTCCCCAGCGGATCCAGCCGCGCTTTCCTCCCGCCATCCGGGTGACGAGCGGCACGTCCGGCTCGACCGCTCGGGAACGCGCATCGGGCGCATGAGGCGGCTTCGGCAGGCCCGGCTCCAGGGTCTTAGAATCGGGCGCATGCGGGATTCCGAGCGGGAACGAGTGCGATCGAGTGTTCAAGTTCGACTCCGTGCCTTCCGCAGAGGCGTTGGGCCGCGAGGAATCCGCTTCGCCGTCCGTGTCCTCAGGCGGTCCCGGCGGGTCGCTTCTCACGCGCGGCTGCTCGCACTCATCGACGGTGGAGACGGCTTCGAAAATACATCGAAGGCTCGCAACGTCATTCCTCCACCCGGCGCTCGACCAGGCCGTCGTAGTAGTCGACCCGGCGTACCAGGGTGACCGAACCGGATCGGTTGAGCCGCTCGAGGACCGGAGCCTCGAGATCGATGCCGTGCATCGAGAGCTCCTGCGGCTGGAAATAGCGGGATTGCGGCACGTAGCGCACGTGGAACTCGTCTCCCAGGAGCAGTCGGACAAAAGCCGGCGCGCTCCCTCGTTCGATCCGATCGCGGATCACCAACGAGTCATCCTCGAAGGAAACCTCGCGATTCCAGGTGACGGGGGACGCCCCGCTCCGCGTCATGAGGAGCTTGCGGATCCATCCCTTGATCTCGTAGGCGAGACGCGTGTTCCACCCGACCGCGAGCATGAAGACTCGAAAGCCGATCATGGTGACGGGATTGAAGAGCTTCATCACCACGAAGTGCGCGGGCGCGCGCACCGTCACTCGGCTCGGTCCAGGACGCGAGCTCCGCGCGGTGGCACCGGTAGACGCTGCTTCGACGCCGGCGGACGCTCCGGCGGGACCGGCCGCTCCAGACGCCTCCTCAACAGGAACGCCGTCGGGGCCCCGTGCGACGTTCCCCTCGCTGATCCATTGCGAGGTGATCACCTTGCCGTCGGCCAGCTTCGCCACGAATCCGCAGTCGTTCTCCACGGAAACGCCCGTGTCGAGGCGGAAGTGTTTGATCACGCCTCCCTTGGCGAGGTTGACCAGGGTGTAATAGGCGCGCCCGCGCGCATCGACGCCTTTGCGCGCGTAGATCTTCGCGCCGGGCCAGTACTGCTCGAACGGCTCGCGCTGGTCCGGAAGCGGAGGCAAAGGCGAGGGACGACCGCCATAATCGACCCACGATTGGAGCAGCTCCGGGATCCGATAGAGGAAGTAGCGATCTTCCTGGATCTCCGGCGGCACCAGCGCCCCCTCGTCCAAACCCTCGAGGAGCCGCTCCGCGACCGCCGCGGCCAGACCGTTGCCCTTTCCGGCATAGATCTCGAAACCGTGCGGATAGAAGTGGAGCGTCTGACGGCTGCCCATTGAACCGGCGTAATGTTTGTTCGGATAGGCGAAGTACGCGGCGAACTCGATCGCCCGGCGGCACACCGCTTCGGTCCGCTCGTCCTGATACAGCTTGTGCAGCTTGGAGAGGAAGCTCACGGTCGCGGAGAGATAGCCGAGGTCGGCGCCGTCGTACTCCAGGCACCATCCTTCTTCCCGTGTCTGGCCAAGGAAGTCGTCGAGCCGCACGTGGAACCCGTCGAGCAGCGACTTCTCGCCGAGCAGCGCATACGCCTCGTAGATCGGCAGGACCGCCATCGCATGGTGGTTGGCCAGCACTCCCGGCTCGTCATACTTGGCCAGGAAGCGTCCGGCGCGCGCCACCGCTTCCAGGAAACGCGGGCGCTCCGAATCCGGGAATTCCTCTCCGAGCAGTCGATAGGTGTCGCACATCACATAGAGCAGGAATCCGGTGGGGCCGGCCCAGCCCCGCTCGTTCGGATAGAACTCGTCGAACGATCCGTCGCTCTTCTGGATCCGCATCCAGTAGTCGATGCCGGCCAAGGTCCATTCTCGAATCTTGGGAGCCCGGTAATACGGGTTCTCCGGAAACGGAGTGACGTATGCGAGCGCGAGAGAATGCACTCCGAACTGCGCGATCGCGGAGGGAAAGTCGAGCGTGCGGCAGAGCCAATATTCGCGATTGAAACAGCCATAGGTGCGGCTGAGCGGGTTGCGATCCTGCAACGACAGGAGCCGCGGGATCTGCGACAGCCCCTTCTCGGCGTACACATCGCGCAGGTTGCGCCCAGGACCGGCTTTTCTTTTCGACTCCGGGAGCGTTCCGATCTCGATCGCTCCGTCGCTCACGTGTGGTGTGACTCCTCTTTGTGTGCGTCTTCCGCGGACCGGTGGACGTCGATGTGGAGGCTCGCGGAATGCTCCGCGGGTGCTTCGGTGTGCTGTTCCCCGGGAGGGTCCGCGGGGCATTTGGTGGGCCGTTCCCCCGGAGGCTTCGCGGAGTCGATCGCGGTCAGCCGCCTCCCGGTGATCTCGACCGCGAGAGGGGACGTGTCGCACGCGAGCCAGCGGCGTTCCAAGGAAGCCGCCGCCACCGCGGTCGTGCCCGATCCGCAGCAGAAGTCGGCCACCAGATCTCCCGGATCCGTCGCGGCGCGCAAGATGCGATCGAGCAGCGCGAGCGGCTTCTGCGTCGGGTATCCGGTGCGCTCGCGCGAATCTTGCGTGAGCCAGGGGATGTCCCAGACGTCGTCGAGAAACCGGAACCGATACCAGCCTCGCTCGTCGCGGTACTCCGGCACTCCGCGCCGGCTCATGCGATGCGCCAAGTACTTCTTCTCCTGCAGCCGATGGAAGGTATGCCCTCTTCCCTTCGTGTAGTAGAGGATCGTGTCATGCTTGCGCGCGAAGCTGCGCATCGGCACTCCCCCCGTCGCGTACCGCCAGATGATCTCGTTCTGGAAGTTGTCGGCTGAGAAGATGTCGTCCAGAAAGACCTTCGCGCGGTGCGCCATGCGCCAGTCGAGGTGCAGGAAGAAGGCGCCGCCCGGTCGCAGCAGGCGATGGACCTCGCGACACAGCTCCTGCAGCCAGGGAGAGGGTTCTCCGGATGGACCGGGATCGAGGTAAGCGATTCCTCCCTCCGGAACCCGGCGATGGCGCCCACCGCGCAGGAGGGCGCGGGGTCGCCCCGACCCGAAGGGGGGATCGAGATAGACCAGATCGATGGTCCCGCCCGGCAAGCCTCGGGCATAGAGCAGTCCATCGACCTGTTTCAGCTCGTTGTGAGGAATCTCGTTCACGAACTTCCGATTGTAGGGAAGCAGTCGAATCGGAGCCAGCGGGGAGCGAAACGAACGGACCACCTGTTCCGTCTCCTCGGTGGGCGCCGAGCGGGCGGCGACGCGAGCATGCGGGGCTGCGAAATCGAGATGCGAACCGGCCGCGGGCTACTCCATCAACTCGACGTTCCAGTATTCGTTGGAGATGAACTGTTCCCAGGAGGTGCGGCGCTGCGCGACCGGGATGGTGACGAATGGAGACCAGCGCGGCTCTCCGGGCATTCGTTGGAGGTGGAGCCCCGCTTCGGCGAGCGTCCGGTTCGCCTTCTTGCGATTGCACCGGATGCACGCGAGGACGCAGTTCTCCCAGCTGGAGTGCCCTCCGCGCGAACGCGGCACCACGTGGTCGATCGAGAGATCCTGCAGCGGTGGATGCGCGCCGCAGTACTGGCAGGTGTAGCCGTCCCGCCGATACAGGTTCTTCCGCGAGAAGGTGACGCGCCGCCGGGGAAACGCGGAATAGCGGGTGAGGAGCACGATCTCCGGGATCTTGATCTTGAGGCTCACGGTGGAGATGCACGGCTCCCCCTCCGCCACACGCAGCGCGGACCAGGAATCGAAGTCGTGCAGACTGTAATCGTGAGGCAGGATGGCCCGCGCCGCCTGACGGTAGATCAGGCAGAGGGCGGAACGAACCGGCACCGTTCCGATCGGCACCCAGTGTCGGTTCAAGACCAATGCGGGCTGATCGAGATGCAAGATCACACTCCCGAACACGACAAGTGCAGTTCGCTCTTACACTAACACGTCCGCCGCACCCGAGTCAAACGGGCGTGCGGCTGCCTCCGATCATATCCACTGACGCCTCGCCGCCTGAATGAGGCGTAGTCATCTCCGCGAAGCCTCGCCGCCCATGAGTCCTGGCCAGCTCGGCCCCGGACAGGATACGGCGACGCGTGCGCTCAGCCGCCCATCGCTTCCTGGAACTGCTCCGGACCGAGAGGCGCCACTCCCGCGACGCGCGCGTTCTCCTCGACGTGCTCGCGCGTCTTCATACCCACGAGCGGCGCGTGCACTCCCGGACTCGAGCGCGCGAACTGGAGCGCCCGTTGGGCCGGCGTCTCCAGGCCGGGCATCCGATCGAACGATGGCGGCAAGTGGCGCAGGATCTGTCCCTGCAAGAGCGGGACGCTCGTGACCGTGAGCATGCCGTAGACCTGCGCTGCCACCAGGATCGGCACCTGCTGTCCTTGCACGGTCTGGGACGGCACGTTCACCGCCTCCAACATCCCCAGGTTGTAGGGAAGCTGCAGGACGCGGAAACGGTGCGCATCCCCTCCGATGCGATGGGCGACGTCGAACAGCTCCGCCAGCTCGAGGTGATCGCGCCGATCCGCCGGTACGCGGAAGCCGTTCCAGGTCGCGACGCCGTACATTCCGATCCGCCCGCGATCCGCTTCCGACTCCAGGTACCGGAATGCGCCCTCCACACGGGACAGGAACTCCGGCCGCGAGAGCTCGTCGAGCTGCTGCTCGACGTTGTGCAGGAAGTACACGTCCACCGCTTCCAGCCCGAAGTTTTTCAGGCTCCGCTCGAGCTGATCCTGGAGATACCGGGGCGCGATGCAGTGCGATCCGGCGACGATCTCCGCGGGATCGACGATGCCGGCATCGAAGTAGGTCTTGCGCAGATACGCGCCTGGATCGGCCGGAGCCTGCCCGTCGAACGGCAGATACCCTCCCTTGGTCATGATCAGGATTTCATCGCGGGCGACTTCTCCGGCGGCGATGGAGGCGCGGATTCCTTCCCCCAGCGCCCGCTCGCTCCGCATATGCCGGTAGTTGATGGCGCAATCGATCACCTGGATCCCCGAGCGCAGCGCCTCGCGGACCGCGTCGCGGTACTGCTCGTCCGCCTCCTGCGTGAGCGGCCCGGTGTAAGAGCCCATGCCCAAACTGGAAAGACGGAGGGTGCCCTCTGCATCGTCGTTCTCGATGGATCCGGGCCAGGTGCGGAAATGCCCGGGCGCGACGATCCCGCGCATCCGTTCTTCGTAGCGGCGCGTTCCTCCCGGGGTTGCGAGATTTGTAACAGAGGCCACGTAGCACGTCCTTTCGCGAGCGGACAACGACAGGAGCTCTCGCCGTGCTCTCGCCGAGAGGCCGCCCGAGAGTATTCCAAAGCGCATCGCCGCCCACAAGGAGAGCGGATGCAACCCTGGAACTGGATGACTCGTCTCCCTTCGTGCCCATCCCGCCCGAGCGCGCGCTGAGGGCGCTCGAGCCGAACGCCGGACCGAGCAGCCAACCGCGAAGGTTCGGCGCATTCCCGGAGGAATCGATGAAAATTCTCGTGATCGGCGGCACGCGCTTCATCGGCGCGGCTGCCGTGCGGCGGCTCCATGAGCTGGGCCATCAGGTGGCGGTCTACAACCGGGGTCTGGCGCCCGTCGAGCCTCCCGAAGGAGTGGTCCGCATCCGCGGAGATCGCGACGCCCTGGTCGCGGCGCGACCCCAGATCGAGGCGTTTGGTCCGGAAGTCGTGCTCCACAACGTGGTCCTCCGGGAAGAGCAGGTGGCGGGCGCTCTGGAGGCCATCCGCGGAATCGTGCAGCGGTTCGTGATGGTGAGCAGTTGCGACGTGTATCGCGCCTACGGACGGCTCACCGGAACCGAGCCAGGGGCGTCCGATCCGATGCCGCTCGTGGAGACGTCCCCGCTGCGGGAGTCACGCTATCCCTATCGCGATCGGTTCCCCGATCCGTCCCAACCGCTGCACTGGTACGACAAGATCCCGGCGGAGGCGCGAGCGCTATCCGATCCGGAGGTGACCGGCGTGGTGCTGCGGCTTCCGATGGTGCTCGGTCCGAACGATTATCAGCACCGCCTCTTTCCGTTCTTCCGTCCCATGGAAGATGGAAGACCGGCGCTGGTCTACGAAGAGTCGTATGCGGCGTGGCGGTCCACTTATGGATTCGTCGAGAACGTAGCCGAGGCGATGGCACTCGCCTGCACGCATCCACGCGCGCGAGGCTTGTACAACGTCGGTGATGCATCTCCTTCGATCGCGGAGCTGGCGCGCGACGTGGCCGCGATCCTGAATTGGAAGGGAGAGATTCTCACGGCGAATGTCGAGGATCTGCCCCAGGAACTGCATCCGGACATGGACACGAGACAGCAGCTGATCTGCTCTTCCGAGAAGCTGCGTGACGAGCTCGGATACTCCCCGCGATTCAGCGACGAGGAGACGCTCCGCCTCACTCTGGAATGGGAGCGCCGCAACCCGCCCGATCCGATCCCGCCGGGCACGCTGCAATACGAGGCAGAGGACGCGTATCTGGCGACTCGCCGCTGACATCGCGCGACCGCCGTGCTGGTACGGGTTACCGCGTATGCCGTGGCGTGCTTCCACGACTGGGAGGGCGGAGCGCGAGCCGAGATAATTCTCAGGTCGCGAACCACCCGCTGGCTCGTCGCACGGACGCGCCGGAGGGCGCCAACCCTCGGAGAACACGCAGCCCATGATGGAAACCGACGTCCGCTACAACCCCGGCCTCTTGAAGCTCGATCTCTACTGCAAGGGTCTTCGCATCGATGATTCATTCTTCAAGGAGGGCCGGCGGGGCCGGCAGATCATGCGGACGCGCGCGGGATTGGGAAGCGGGCTGGAGGCGATCCTTCCGGGAGAGCTCTGGACCAACATCCCCGTGGTGGAGTCGTTCGCGGCCAAGTCCCCCTATCTCCTCTTCCGCGAAGACTGGCCGTCGGACCATGCGGCTCCCGATCCGGACGAAGATCGTTTCGTGATCCGGCGCGACGGCGATCGCGAGCTCATCTCGGAGATCCGCCTCTCCCCCAAACCGTCCTGGTACGACCGGAAG
>CAMPIC010000034.1 GCA_946886185.1 uncultured bacterium | reverse complement strand
GGCTCCCCTTCGGACTGCCGCAGGTACGATGCGCGCACCCGCTCGTGGAAGGACAGCGGCTCCGATTCCAGGCGATCGAGCTTGCCTTGCCCGCGCGCCGCGGCGCGCGCCAGTCCCACCTCCGGAGGCAGATCGAGCAGGTAGACGCGAGCGGGAGCGAGCCCTCCGGTCACCCATCGATAGAGCAGTCCGACGCGCTCGGCCCCCAGCTCTCTCCCTCCGCCCTGATACGCGACCGAGGCTTCGCCGAAGCGATCCGCGATCACGATGGCTCCGCTCGCGAGCGCGGGAGCGATCACATCGCTCACCAGTTGGGCGCGCGCCGCCATGTAGGCGCAGAGCTCCGCCCAGGGTGCGATCGGCTCTCCCTTGCGCAACAGGAGCTCGCGCATCCGCTCGCCGAACGGAGTGCCTCCCGGCTCGCGCACGGGAACGATGCGACGGCCTGCCTGTTCCAGCCAACGCGCGGCCAGAGCGGCCTGGGTCGACTTGCCGGATCCCTCTATCCCTTCGAAGGAGACGAACAGCCCTTCAACCGACCTGTTCACGATTCTTCTTCTCGACCACCGGAAGAGCGCGCGTCGCCCGGTGGATGTGGCGCAGACGCTGCATGAAGGTGATGTGGGTGAGGAGAGCGAGCGATCCCAGGATCCACGGCTCGGCGGGCCGTCCCAGGAGGGCGAGCAAGAGAAGGAGAAGGAGACGCTCCGGCCGCTCCGCCAGCCCCACCTCGCACGCGATCCCCAGACCCTCGGAGCGCGCGCGGACATACGAAACGAGGAACGATCCGACTCCCGCGAGCAGGGCCACCCAGAGCAGCCATGCGGAGGCGTCCCGGTCAGCCAGGCCAATCAAGATCCCGCCCAGCACCAACCCTTCCCCATAGCGATCGAGCGTGGAGTCGAACGCCGCGCCGAAAGGGGTGCCGTGCGGATCGCGCGCGCGCGCCACCGCGCCGTCGAGCAGATCGAAGAGCCCGCTCGCGAGCAGGAAGCCGAAGGCGAGCGCGCGGTCTTCCCGCACGAAGCCGTACGCGGCCACCGCCGCGAACAACACTCCGAGTCCGGTCACTGCGTTTGCGGTCAGTCCGATGCGCGCGAGCCCGCGGCCCAAAGGATCGACCGCGCCGCGGACTGCACGCTTGATGCCTTGCTTCATCTAATCCTGATTCTCCGGCTCCCCGGATTCCGGCGCGTCCGTTTTCCCGGCTCGTTTGCGCTCCCGTCTCGAGAGCGGAGCCACCACCACCACGATCTCTCCCCTGACCGGCTCGGGGAATCGATCGAGCAGCTCCGCCGCGCTCCCGCGCACGACTTCCTCGTGGATCTTGGTGAGCTCACGGGCGATCGCCATCGGGCGTTCTCCCAGCAAGGGGACGGCCGCCTCCAGCAGCGCGCGCACCCGGTGTGGAACTTCGAAGAAAACCACGGTTCGGGGCTCGCGCGCTACCTCCTCCAGGAACGAGCGTCGACCTGCTTGCGTCTTGGGACAATAGCCGAGAAACAGGAACGGCTCCGGGGGGAAGTCGGAGGCGATCAGGGCGGTGATGACGGCGCTCGGCCCGGGAAGCACTTCGACGCGAATGCCCGCCTTGCGCGCTTCGCGAGCGAGCAGGTAGCCGGGGTCGGAGATGCCGGGCATGCCGGCATCGGTGATCAGCGCGCCGGACTCGCCGTTCGACAGGCGCGCGAGGAGCCGGGGCACCTCGCGGTGTTCGTTGTGCGCGTGATGCGAGATCGGCCGATGAGAGATGTCGAAGTTTTGCAGGAGGGTACGGGCACGTCGCGTATCTTCCGCCGCGATCCAGTCCGCTTCGCGAAGCACTCGGATCGCCCGCAGAGTGATGTCTTCGAGGTTTCCGAGCGGGGTTGGAACCAAGAACAGTGTGCCGGTCGCCATCAGTCGGTGATCGCGACTTTCTCCTTCAGCTCCTTCGACACCTTGAAGACCGGAACGCGGCGCGGCGGAACTGGAACCTGCTCGCCGGTGCGCGGATTGCGGGCCATGCGCGCCTTGCGCTCCTTCACCTTGAACGTCCCGAATCCGCGAATCTCTATGTGCTTGCCGGCAATCAGAGCGCGACAAACGCCATCGAGCAGCTCATCCACGGTTTCGGCAACGTCTTTCTTGGTGAGACCGGTCCGCTGCGCGATTTCATCGACCAGATCTGCCTTCGTCATCGAACCCTCCCTTGCCGGCCAGCGCCGCCTCGGAACCGCCGGCAGGACGGAACTACTGCTGCCCCTGTTACTTAGAGCAGCGGAAACCTAGCATCGGGTTTGGGGCCTGTCAACATAAAATCGTCGGGGTCGGATCGAGTAACCAGTTCCGCGAGAAGGAGTTCTACCGATCGCGAGCCTCGTCCAGGCAGCGCGCGATGTTGAACAGGTCGAACTCGACCATGCGAAACACGCACCGATTCTCCTTCTGATGCCAGAAGGCGCAGTAGACGAGATCCAGATTCGCTTCCGGATTCGCGTACACCTTGCCTTGCCGGCATTTCTGCCGGGATATGGGACAGTACGGATGCTCCTCGTACTGCTCGCTCATCGGGACTCCTTTCCATGGCGCGCTCAGCGCGACTTGCGGACCAGGAGCACGGTGTCCGGGTCCGCGCCGACCGCGCGCAGGCGACGATGGCGCGCGCTCACGGTCGGTTGGATCGCTGCGAAGCCGCCCTCCTCGATCCCGGTTCGCGGGATCGCTCGCGCTGTCACATCCCGGATCGACGCCTGTTCGATGAGCGATTCCGGCCCTTCCAGAATTACCCAGACGCTGTCCGGCTCCGCGATCCAACCCCGCGCCGCGTCCGGAGGAAGCGTCACGCGCGCCGGTCCTACGGCGCGCTGGACGAGCCTCTCGATCGGAACCGTGACGGTGACCGAATCGACCTTGAGCCAGACGCCCTCGGGCGGGATGACCCGAGCCCGCGTCTCCAAAGGATGAGATCGGCCATTCAACGCAATTCCTTCGGTACGAAGTGAGTCGAGCGCTTCGACCCGGCTTTCCGGACCCTCCACCCGGATCGTCTCCGGCTGGACGACCGCCCTGCCCATCCCGGTCCACCCGGGATCGAGGGCTCCCGTCAACCGCACCGCCACCGGGACGGTGCGCGTGGAGAGAGTCTCCACCTCCAGCGAGAGGATCACCGGGGTGATGATCGCCTCCACTTGCGCGTCGGTCCCTGGAGGGAGGACCACGTCCTGAGTCGAGACGGGCCGCTGGAGCAGTCCGGGCCGTGCCTCCCCCAGGTCGATCTGCGCGAAGATCGACTGGGTTCGCAGTTTCCAGAGCTCGGTCCCGCGAGCCTGGATCCGGACCGGGATCTTCTCCGGAACGACCCCTTCGTAGGTCAATCCGTCGGGCAGACCCACCACCTCGATCGGGATGTGGAACACCCCTTCGCGATCTTCCGAGGAGAGCACGTGCGCATAGATGGAGAGCGCGAGGATCAGCGAGGCGAGCTTGATCCCGATGTTGTACGTGAAGAAGTGATGAAGGGAGTGGAGCATACGCGTCCTCGAAGGCACTATACGCCGCGCTCGGAGCGTTGCAACCCGGAGCGTCTCTTCAGAATTTTCGGGTCAGGGAGAGTGTCAGGAGCCAAAGCTCGAAATCGTCGGCGCGCTCGTCATGCCATTCGCGATCAAATTGACCGAATCCGGAGAGCAGGAGCGAGTACGGAATCGGCACTTCCAGGAGAGCGGTCGCGCTGATGAAGCGGTAGTCGGTCCCGGTGAGCGACAGATCGAGCCCCTCGAAGATCAAGCCTCCCCGCGGCCCGCTCCCCCGGTAATCGCGGCGGCCCGCTTCCGCGCGCAGGTCGAACCACACTCCGGAGATCGCGTCGCGCGCGAAGGTGGCGACCGCCGCCAGCTCGTCATAGTCCCCCCGCCGCGATTGCTCGTTCTGGAGCGCTTCCGCGCGCGCTCCGAATCCGAGCCGCAGCTTGGGGCGCAGCCAGTCGTCGAGGTCGAGCTCGTCGGCCGTCGGATCGAGCGCGAGCTCCAGGAGCAGGCTGTCGGCGAGGCTCTCCAAAGGGACATCCAGCAGCGGATCGCGCGCCGGCGACGGCTCTGCGGCGCCGAGCTCGAAGGAAAGCAGACCTTCGATCTCCCCGCTCGCGTGATCGCGGAATACGCTCGAGCTCGTCCCGTACTGCAGATCGTGCAGCGCGACGATCCACTCGGTCCTGCTCCCCGAGAAGAGCGGGAACGTGCCCCGCGCGCGCAGCTCGTCCTCGTGGAGCGTGGGACGGAGCGAGTCCGCTTCCAGGTAGCGTCGCGTCTCTGTGCGCAGCGCGACGTCGAGAGTGCGATCGCGCGGGAAGGCGTAGCGGAACCCGAGCTCCAGCCACGGACGGTCGTAGGAGCTGGTTCCTCGATCGGCGCGTTTTGCGGTGACTCCTCCTTCGAGCGAAACATCGCCGCGCCAGCCGAGGTCGTGGCGGATCTCCGCGCGCGGACGGACGGTCTGGTAGACGAAAACGCGCGCCAGGGAATCAGCGCCGGCGCGCGAGTACTCGTGATCGAATGCGAATCGCATCGAGAGCGGTCCGGGGAGCGCCTTGAGGCGAGCGCCCAGGCGAGCGACGTTCAAGATGCCGCCGCCGGGATCGTCCGCGCCTCCCTGCGCATGGATCCGATCGCCGACCCAGGCATCGAAGGCGTTGCGCCGAACGCCGGTCTCCAGCTCCACGTCCCCCCGCGCGCGCGCGGGTGCGGCGCGCAGGGCGCCATGCAGATTCAGATAGTTGGGTCCGGAGAAGAGGAGATGCCCGCGCAGGAGCGCATTCGCGCGCGTGCTCTGATCGCGGAAGCGGATCGCTTCGAGCGCTTCTTCGGGAGGAACGGTCGGATCGTAGGGAGTGTCGAAAAGAATGGAGCTGCCGAACGACTCGCCGATCGACTCGATCTCTCCCCCGACGTCGCCGGAGAACTCCCAGCCGTCCGCGAGAACCGTTCCCGCGCTCAACTCCACGAGCAACAGGAAGGTGATGCCCCTCGTGGTGATCGGCGCGATACCGCCCTACCTCAGCCCAGCCTTCTCGGCCGCCCGTTCCAGCAGCGCTCCCGCAATGCGCGCGGCGCGTCCCGCCGCGGTCAGGTTCTCCTTCGACAGCTCGCTGCGAGCGAGATCGAGCGCTTCTCCCGACTTGTCCAGCAACGCGATCGCGTCCGGCCGCTCGGAAGCGCGAATCTCGGACGCCAGCTCGGACATCGTATCGGTCAGTGTCTCGATCGTTCGCACGACCCGTTCCCGATCCGGAGCTTGCTCCAAAAGCCGGCTCAGCTCCACCGCTCGATTGCGCGCCGCTTCGGTCGCGCGCAGAGCCGCTTCCAGCTCACCGCGCTGCAAGAGCGCTCGCGCCTGCTCCTGCTGCGTACGGGCCTGCTCGTACACGGCGCGCGCCCTCGGGGCGCTCGCGAGCGCCGGATGCGCAGCCAGCTCGGCGAGAAGCTCGGTAGTCCGATCGAGGGCGGCGCTCACCCGATCGAGGTCGAGCCCTTCCAGCGCTTCTTCCTGGCACTGCTGCAGCGCGCGGCGGATCAGGTTGCGCGCGGTGGTGGCGCGCTGCACGGTCTCGCGGTACCGCTCGGAACGATAGGCCTCGCGCGCCTTGTCGAGCTGTTCGAGTCCGGCGTTCAGGAGATGCTCCACCTCCGACCCGGACGATCGCGCGGAGAGGCAGTTGCGCACCTCCTGCGCCGCTTGCTCCGTCTCGGTGAAGAGATTCTCCACCATCGCGTGCGCCTGGAAATCGACCTGACACGCCTGGATCGCTTCGGCCACCACTTTCTGCGCCTGGCGCGTCAGCGCTACCGCCTGGGCGGTCGCGGCTCTCGTGTTCGCGAGGAAGGAACCGCGCGCCTTTCTCTGCAGCTCGTGCGCCGTCGCGAGCAGCTGCGTGCCGCGGTCGCAGGGGGCTTCGGCGAGGTGCTCCTGTCCGCGCTCGAGGGCGCGATCGGTCCGCTCCAGCTCGATCCGCACCTGATCTCGATCCACCTGGGCATGCGCGGTCGTCGCGCCGACTCCGGCGAGCCACGCGCTCAGGATCAGGATCAGAACCAGGACTCGTTGCATCATCGTCTCCGCGATCCGGGGCGTTCCGAACCGGACATCATCTCCGCGAATTCCGGTCGTTCGAACGGGACTCATCTCCGTCTCCAGGCGTTCCGAACGGGACATCGGAGCGGGCCCCTGAACCGGCCCGGGCACCCCCTCAGACCGGAATTCCGTGCCGCTCCATCCTGGAATAGAGGGTCCGGCGGGTCATCCCGAGTAGCTGGGCCGCGCGGGTCTTGTTCCCCTCCGCCTTGCGCAGCGCCGCCAGGATGTACCGCCGCTCCTCTTCCTCCAGGGAGATACCCCCGTCTGGTATCTCCGGAAGTTCTTCATCCACAATAGGTTGCCGAGCCACCAGAGTCGGGAAGTGCTCCACTCCGAGAGTGTCCGGACCTGCCAGGATGAGCGCCCGCTCCATGAGGTTCTGGAGCTCCCGGACGTTTCCGGGGAATGGATAGGCGCAGATCGCTCGCATCGCTTCGGGACCGACTTTGGTGATCTCCAGTCCCCGTTGGCGCAAGAAGTGTTCCACGAGCAGAGGCAGGTCCTCCTTGCGCTCCCGCAGCGCGGGCAGGACCAGCGGGAATACGTTCAGCCGATAGAACAGGTCCTCCCGGAAATGGCCCTCCGCGATCGCCTCCTCCAGGTTGCGATGGGTAGCCGCGAGCAGGCGCACGTTCGACCGGATCCATTCGGTGCCGCCCACGCGGTGGAACGCGCGATCCTCGATCACCTCCAGCAGCTTGACCTGCACGGGCAGGGAAATGTCCCCCACTTCGTCGAGAAAGAGCGTGCCGCCTTCGGCGACTTCGAAGAGGCCCGCTTTCTGGCGGATCGCCCCCGTGAACGCCCCCTTCTCGTGACCGAACAGCTCGCTCTCCAGCAGCGTCTCCGGGATTGCGCCGCAGTTCACTTTCACGAACGGCTCGTTGCGACGCGGAGAGAGGCGATGGATCGCGGCGGCGAGCGCGCTCTTGCCGGTGCCGCTCTCTCCACGAATCAGGACCGTGGCATCCGAGCCGGAAACGCGCCGGGCGAGATCGAACACCTCCCGCATCGCCACGCTCCGCGCCACCATCTGGTCGAGGTCGGCGCTTTCCGATCCGGTGAGATGATCGAGATAGCGCCGGAGCCGCGCGCGCTCCGCGACCAGATCCCAACGCTCGCGGACCCGGCGGACGCGGAGCAGAAGCTCGAAGGTGTTCCAGGGCTTGGTCAGATAATCGTGCGCGCCCGCTTCCACCGCGCGCCGCGCGAGTTCGCCGTCGGCATGAGCGGTGAGCAGGATCACCGGAATCTCGATCCCGCGCGCGCGCAGCTCCTGCAAGAGCGCGAGGCCATCGGGAGGAGGCATGCGCACGTCGGACAGGACCAGATCGGCGGAATCCGATTCGAAGACCCCGAGCGCTTCGGCTCCGGAGCGAGCTCCGATCGCCTCGTATCCTTCATCGCCGAGAAGATCGACCAGATCCCGCACGATCTCCGGCTCGTCGTCGACGACGAGGATCCGGAACCGGCGTGGGGATTGGGTCATGATCGATTCCTCTCAACGTGTGATCGTCCGGCTGACGCTCGAAAATTCAGGACCAGTGTACGCGGGTTCAAGGACGCCGCCCATGAACGCCTGAATTCCGTGCAGCTCATGGATTCGAACGGTGTCCGTCGCCACCCTATCATGATGAAAACAGCAGGATGACCTCGGTTCCTTTTCCAGGGCGGGACTTGATGTCCATCACTCCCGCGCTCCCTTGCACGAGAGAGCGCACCAGCGTGAGCCCGAGTCCCGATCCAGTCGCCTTCGTGGTGTAGAACGGCTCGAAAGCCCGCCGGATCTCCTCTTCGCTCATTCCGCGCCCCGTATCGCGCACGGAAACACGGACGCGCTCCTCCTGGCGTGCCGCGCCGATCACGATCGAACCCCCCTCCCCTTCCATCGCCTGTGCCGCGTTGAGCAAGAGGTTGAGCAGAATCTGCTTGAGGGAGCGCGCGCCGATCGCTGCCTCCAGCGGCTCGTCGGGAACCTCCAGCGTGAGCGCGACCCCGCGACGATCGAGATCGGGCCGCAGGAGACGGGCGATCTCTTCGATGACGGCGCGCGTATCGCTGCGGCGCTCTCCCGCGTCGGGCCGCGCGAGCGAGAGATAGCTCGTGACGATTTCGTCGAGGCGGTCGATCTCGGAGGGGATCGCCTCGAACCAGGAGAGCACCTCCGCGCTGTCCTTGCCCGCCTCGATCTTCGCGCGCACTCGCTCCGCGCGGGAGCGGATGATCGCGAGCGGGTTCTTCACCTCGTGCGCGACGATGGAGGCGATCTGGCCGATCGCGGAGAGCGCGGCGGTGCTGCGCAGCGAATCCTCCAGCCGGGTGAGCGACCGGAGCACGCGGAAGAAGAAGAAGCCGAGCACCGAGACCGCGAACAGGCCGATCAGCGCGGAGCCGATCGCTTTGGAGCGCAGCTCCGGGAGCACCGCGAAGAAGGCGCTGCTACCCTGGACCACGACCGCGCCGACCACTCCGCCGAGCTCCTGCTCGATCGGAGCGTAGCCCGCCTTCATGAACTGGCTCCGCCCCGCCACCGGTACGCGGACGAGCGGCGAGGTCTGTGGAAGCCCGGAGATGAGCGCGGTCTGGAGCTCCGGCTGGAGCGCGAGGAGCGCGTTCGGAGCGCCGAGCGGCGCTTCCCCGGAGAGATCGAAGATGGTGTTGCCGGAAGAGTCGAGCAGAGTGATGTTCTCGAGATCGTTGCTCGCGGCGATCGTCGCGAGCTCGACGCGCGTCTCTCCATACGCGACCGAGCTCGCTCCGAACACGGCGAGCTCCGCGAAACGATCGCTCCCGATGGTACCGGCCACGGTGGTGGCGATCGCGAGGAGCCGCTCTCCCATGAGCCGGTCGAGCTCGTTGCGGACCTGGCGGTAGAGCAGCCAGCCATTTCCGTAGCTCACGAGCACGGTGAGGGCAAGGAGGGCGCCGAGCAACGCGAGATAGTCGCTGCGCCGGCGATGCCGTCTGCCGCCCGCTGGGACGCGTTCCGTGGTCATGCTACAGTCCCTCGAACTTTGCGCGCCGGCTCCGCCCTCACGGGCGAAAGCGCGCCCGTCACCATACAGAGTCCGATGAAGGAGTGTGCATGATCGGCCAGCCGATTTCCTCCTGCGTTCCGCGCAGCTTCGGCCCTCTTCCGGCGCGATGCAAGATCGCCTCTCGCGCCCGCAGGATCATCGGCCATGGAACGATGCTCGTCCTCTTCTGCATCGCGATGATCTCCGCCCCCGAGAAAGCGCAGGCCCAAGACGGACCGTCCAAAGTAGTCGTGCTCGGCTTCGACGGCGCGGACGCCGCGATGGTGCGCAACTGGATGGACGAGGGAAAGCTCCCCAATCTGGATCGGCTGCGCAAGCAAGGGACTTTCTCCGATCTGATCCCGACCAACCCGCCGCAGACGCCGGTTTCGTGGTCCACCTTCGCCACGGGCAAGGATCCCGGCTCCACCGAGATCTTCGACTTCTTGAAAAGGGACGTGCACACCTACGCGCCCGACTTCGCCATGACCAAGCCGTCGGAGGCTCCGTTCGCTTTCGGTCCGAAGAACCCGCTCTACATGGGGGCAGGCGCGGCGGGTGCGGCGTTCCTTCTCCTGCTCATTCTCGGGGCGCTCATCACGCGCAAGGGATGGGTCGGCTTGCTGGTCGGATTGGTCGGGGCGGGAGTGGTGTTTCCTCTCGCGCGTTCCTTCGTCGCGGAGAACGTGCCGCAAAAGCGCCCGATCGCGATCAACCAGCGCAAGGGGACTCCTTTCTGGCAGATCCTCTCCGATCACGGGATCCATTCCACGATCATCCGCGTTCCGCAGACCTTTCCACCCGATCCGAATCCGAACGGCCGGCTCCTTTCGGGATTGGGCGTGCCGGACATTCGCGGGACCTTCGGGACCTATTCGTTCTACACCTCGGAAGTCGTTCCGCAAGGATCCGCGGACACGGAGATGGGCGGCAAGGTGATCCTCCTCGACGTGGAGCGGGGCGATTCGCAGGTCAAGACGTTCATTCATGGACCGTTCAACAAGCTGTTCGACGATCCGCCGGAGATCCATCTGCCGGCCACGCTGGCGCTCGATTGGGAGAACCATTCCATCGAGATCCAGCTCCCGGAGCAGACCGTCCAGCTCCGGCAGGGGGAGTGGAGCGACTTCGTGCGGTTGGAGTTTCCGATCCGCAAGCTCGTCAAGGTGCACGGCATCGCGCGCTTTTACCTGATCGAGCTCGATCGGGAAGTGAAGTTGTACATGAGCCCGATCAACATCGATCCGCTCGATCCGATCGTGCCGATCACCGATCCGCCCGATTTCGCGGCCGAGATCCACGATCACATCGGCGACTGGAAGACGCTGGGATGGGCGCTCGACACCTGGGCCTTGAACGAAAACGTGCTTCCGGAAGAGGTGTTCGCGGAGGATTACGAGTTCACCATCTCCAAGTTCGAGGAGATCCTCTCCTCGTTCCTGGAAAACCCGGACGAGCGGCTCTACTGCCAGATCTTCTACTTCACCGACCGGGCCGGCCACATGTTCTATCGGTTCCTCGATCCGAACCATCCGGCCTACGACCCCGCGCTCGCTCCCCAGTGGGGAGACTTCATCCTGCGCGCCTATCAGCGGATGGACGCGATCGTCGGCCGGGTCATGGACCGGATGCCGCCGGACGGGGTGCTCCTGATCTGCTCCGATCACGGCTTCGCCAACTGGAAACGGTCGTTCAACACCAACACCTGGCTGGTGCGCAACGGGTTCATGACCTTGAAAGGGCAGGACCAGAATCAGCTCCTCACTCTGGACGATCTTTTCGTCGAAGGGCAGTTCTGGCCGAACGTCGATTGGGAGCGGACTCGCGTCTATGCGCTCGGTCTGGGAGCGCTCTACGTCAACCTGCTGGGACGGGAGAAGCAAGGGATCGTGACTCCGGGTGCGGAATACGATCAGCTCTGCCTCGACGTCGCCGCGGCCATGGAAGCGTACGTGGATCCCGACACCGGTGAGCATCCCGTGGCCAAAGTGTACCGGCGCGACGAGATGTATAAGAGGTTCGATCCCGACATCATTCCCGACATGCGGGTCGCCAACACCTACGGCTACCGCGTGTCCTGGCAGACCTCGCTGGGAGGAGTGCCGCGGGAAATGTTCGAGGCGAACGACGACAAGTGGAGCGGCGACCATTGCAGCCTCGATCCGAGCCTGGTTCACGGCATCCTGTTCTGCAACCAGCCGCTCGCTCTGAACGAGGTGCCGGGAATCGAGGACATCTTCCCGACGCTGCTGTCGCTCTTCGACGTTCCGATCCCGAGCGACACCGACGGTCAGGCTCTGGCGATCCGGAACTAAAATGAGATTCACGGCGACTTGGGGGCGCCAGAGACCGGATTACTTGAAACTCTCGGTGACCAGATCCCGGAACTCCGGTCGCGACTGCAAGCCGGCCAGCCGCGCGTCCGAATGGAGGACTCCCGTGGTCAGGATTCCCTGCTCCACGGATTGGACCAGAATCTCGCGCGCCTCGCTGAATCGTTGGGCCGCGGCGAGCGCGGCAACGAGTTCAATCACGGTATCGAACTCTCGCGGATCGAGGTCGCGCGCCTGCTCGAGGTACCTGATGGCCCAGGGAATTCGGCCAGCCTCAGCCTGCTGCGCAGCTAAAGCTCGTAGCTGAGTACTGACGTCCCGTACATCCTCGAATGTGCCCTCCTGTGTGAGCGGAGGCACTAGCTCGTCGGTCTCGTTCAGAAGCGCCTCCATCTCGGGAGTCGCGGGTGCGCCGTGCTGCACGATATGCCGCCGCATATTGCGCAGCATTTGGTACGCCGGGATGCTGGAGACATCATCCCGATAAGCCTCGAGCATCCTGCGCAGCGCGGGAATGTTGTCCCCGTCCATCCACAACGCCGCCGCCTCCGCGAATGACGCACGGCTGCGACGCGCGCGCGCGGTGGCGTCGCGAATTCGCCGGTGTTCGGGGTCGTCGGGAGAGATCTGCACCTTTTGCTCGAACAAATGCATACCGTCGATGCTGTAAAGAGTCTGCGTAAGAGCGTGGTCTTTCCGGTATCGCCTTCACCGACACGCTTGACATCCACAACCGCCTGCTTTGGGACCTCCGAG
>CAMPIC010000033.1 GCA_946886185.1 uncultured bacterium | reverse complement strand
TAGTTGTCGCGCCTGCCTTCGGCGTCGAGGTAATGCGTCGCGCGTCCGCCGAGCGCGAGATCGGACCCGTGCGAGGGACCGTGCGACGCACCGGACTCACGCCCGCCCGCGGAACCATGAGAGCCGTTGGATTCGCGTGCGAAACGGCCCAGAGGATCGGATCCGGCGGAGTCGGTGTCGAGGATCCACTGCGCGAGGTCCGGCTTCTCCTGGTTGCCGACCACCCAGGAGACTCCCTCCAGCGATGCGAGCGCGTCCGGACTGCGCTGCGCGAGACATCCCGTGGCCACGACGCGTCCCGAGCGCGCGGCCGCGCGCCGCAAGAATTGGCGGCTGTCGGAGTCCGCGGCTCCGGTCACGGTGCAGGTGTTGACGATCGTCCAGTCGGCCGGCTCTCCGAAGCGCACGACCTCGTACCCGGCATCGGCGAGCTGGCTGAGGAGACACTCCATCTCCTCCAGATTCGCCTTGCACCCGAGCGCGTGCACCGAGACGGTGCGCCGGCGCGCGCGGTCGGCTGGATCGGTCTGCTTCAACGGCTCCTCCGGGTCATGGATGCTTTCCTCGCGACGTGCTCCCCGCGACGCACTCCTCGCGACGCGCTCCTCGCGACGTGCTCCCCGCGACGCGCTCCTCGCGACGGTTCCTCGGCGTGTTCGGCGACCCCGCCGCGATCAGGTTCGAAGCGGCAGTCTAGTGCATCCCGGCGGGGACGGACCCCGCCGATCCTGCTTGGGGGATGCCAGCGATTGCATTACAGTAGATAATATAGTTACGAACCAGGCGATTTGATTAGGGTTCCTTATCGGGGACTGGACTGGAACGCGCAAGGGGCCGGGAATGCAGATCGAAACTCTCAAGATCTTTTGCGATATCCTGGAGACCCGCAGCTTCTCCAAGGCAGCGAGCCTCAACTACATCTCGCAGTCGGCGGTCAGTCAGCAGGTGCGCAGCCTCGAGGAGCGGTATCACCGCAAACTCATCGAGCGGGGAAAGCGCACCCTCACGCCCACGCAGGCGGGGGACGTGCTCTATCGCGGGGCGAAGGAGATCCTCGAGTCGTTCGTGGCGATGGAGAACCGGCTCGAGGTGCTGTCCAATTCGATCGTGGGCACGCTTCGGGTGGCGACCGTCTACAGCGTGGGCCTCCACGAGCTCCCCCCTTATCTGACCACGTTCATGCGCCGCTACGCCTCCGCGAACGTGCGCCTGGAATACAGCCGTTCGAACCGCATCTACGAGGACGTCAGCACCGGGATCGTCGATCTGGGAATCGTCGCCTATCCCGTGCGGCGCTCCGGCCTGGAAATCCTGCCGTTCCGCCAGGACACGCTGGTGGTGATCACGCCTCCCGAGAACGACCTGGCGCGCCTCGACAAGGTCGAGGTCGAGCAGCTCGCTCGGCAGCCGTTCATCGCGTTTGAGCGGGACGTGCCCACGCGGCGGGCGATCGACCGACTCCTGCGCGTGCACGGGTGCTCCGTCGACGTGATCATGGAATTCGACAACATCGAGACGATCAAACGCGCGGTCGAAGTCGGAACCGGGATCTCCATCGTTCCAATGGTCAGCGTCCGCACCGAGGTGCGCGCTGGAACTCTCAGGGCCATCCCGTTTTCCAAAGGCGGGCTGCACCGCAATCTCGGAATCCTGGTGCGCAAGGGGCGGGAGCGGCCGCAGATCATGGAGCAGTTCATCCGCCTCCTTCAGTCGGGAGAGCTGGAGGAAGAAAACTGATCGATTGATTTTTTATCGCGCTCAAATTCAATTCGAGCAATCGTTTCCGGCTACGTGACGATCTTTGGCGCGCCGCTCTTCGCAAATTCCTTGGCAAAGCTCCACATGTAGTGCTAAGTTTCTCCGCGGCCCACTAGATGTGCTGGGTCGCTCACTTCGTCAGTGCCGAACACCGTGGGACCGTCCAAAGGTGTACGCTTCCACCGACCCTTTTCGTCAGCAATCAGTTGCGCCATTCAATGGCAGGGAGATCGAGCATGGCTCGAATGGACTCGAGAAGCGACATCGATCCAGGTTATGGATCGGATCGCTACGGCGCGGGACCGACGGTTCGGCGCGGACTGAGGATAGCGCGTAGATTCACCCGTCCCGGAATGCATCCGTTCGATGAGGTGGTCTGGGAGCTCCGGACCGCCACCCTCACCAACGATCGGGGCGAAGTCCTCTTCGAACAGGCAGGCGTGGAGACGCCTTCCTTCTGGTCGCAGATGGCGACGAACGTCGTCGTCTCCAAATACTTTCACGGCTCGGTCGGGAGCCCCGAACGGGAGTCCTCGGTCCGCCAGCTGATCGGCCGCGTGGTCGACACCATCACCGGCTGGGGACGCGAGCAGGGTTACTTCGAGACGCAGGCCGACGGAGATGCCTTCCAGGGAGAGCTCGCCCATCTGCTCCTCCATCAGAAGGCCGCGTTCAATTCCCCGGTCTGGTTCAACGTCGGCATCGAAGAGAGGCCGCAGTGCTCCGCGTGCTTCATCAATTCCGTGCAGGACAACATGGAGTCGATCCTGGAGCTGGCCAAGACCGAAGGGATGCTGTTCAAGTGGGGTTCCGGCTCCGGCACGAACTTCTCCGCGATCCGCTCGTCGCGGGAACCGCTTTCGGGAGGCGGCACCGCGTCCGGTCCGGTCTCCTTCATGCGCGGCTATGACGCGTTCGCCGGCGTCATCAAGTCCGGCGGAAAGACGCGCCGCGCCGCCAAGATGGTGATCCTCGACATCGATCACCCGGACATCGAGGACTACATCCGCTGCAAGGCGGACGAGGAGCAGAAGGCCTGGAAGCTGATCGAGGCGGGCTACGACTCCGCGATCGACGGCCCCGCCTACTCGAGCGTCTTCTTCCAGAACAGCAACAACTCCGTGCGCGTGACGGACGAGTTCATGCGCGCCGTCGAGGAGGACGCGGTCTGGTGGACGCGCGCGGTCCGCAGCCAGGAGCCGTTCCAGTCCTATCGCGCGCGCCATCTCTTCCGTGAGATCTCGCAGGCGGCCTGGCAGTGCGGCGATCCGGGCGTGCAGTTCGACACCACCATCAACAACTGGCACACCTGCGCGAACACCGATCGCATCTACGCGTCGAATCCGTGCAGCGAGTACATGTTCCTGAACGACACGGCGTGCAACCTCTCGAGCCTCAATCTCATGAAGTTCCGCACGCCCACCGGGGATCTCGACGTCGACGCCTTCCGTCACGCGGTGCGGATCATGATCCTGGCGCAGGAGATCATCGTCGACTCCGCGTCGTACCCGACCGAGAAGATCGGCGAGAACAGCCACGATTTCCGCCCGCTCGGGCTCGGCTACGCGAACCTCGGCACCTATCTGATGTCGCGCGGAATTCCCTACGACAGCGACGAGGGGCGCCACACCGCGGGCGCGATCACCGCGCTCATGACCGGCGAGGCGTATGCCTGTTCCGCGGAGATCGCCTCCGCCATCGGACCGTTCCCCGGCTTCCCGGTCAATCGCGATCCGATGCTGAAGGTGATCCGCAACCACCGCGCGGCGGTGTCCAACGTCGATCCGGGTCTGGTCCCGGAACGGCTCCTCGCGGGCGCTCGCCAGAGCTGGGAGCAGGCGGAAGAGCTGGGCCGTTTGCACGGCTACCGCAATTCCCAGGTGACGGTGCTGGCGCCGACCGGAACGATCGCGTTCATGATGGATTGCGACACCACCGGGATCGAGCCGGACATCGCGCTCATCAAGTACAAGAAGCTGGTGGGAGGCGGTCTCCTCAAGATCGTCAACCAGACCGTTCCCGAGGCGCTCGAGTATCTCGGCTACAGCCCCGAGCAGCGCCGCGACATCCTCCTCTATCTCGAAGAGCAGGAGACGATCGAAGGCGCTCCGCACCTGCGCCCCGAGCACCTGCCGATCTTCGACTGCGCCTTCCGGCCGCGCAACGGGACGCGCAGCATCCACTACATGGGGCACGTCAAGATGATGGGCGCGGCGCAGCCGTTCCTTTCGGGCGCGATCTCCAAGACGGTCAACATGCCCACCGAGGCGACAGTCGAAGACATCGAGCAGGTGTACATCGAAGCGTGGAAGCGCGGACTCAAGGCAGTCGCGATCTATCGCGACGGATGCAAGCGCGCGCAGCCGCTCAACACCGGGAAGGATATCGCGGAGGCAAAGCCTGCGGCTCGGGCGAGCGAGGCGCCCTCGGTGCGCGAGCCGCAGCGGCGCCGCCTGCCCGACGAGCGTCAGGCGATCACGCACAAGTTTTCCATCGCGGGGCACGAGGGATATCTCACGGTGGGTCTCTATGAAGACGGGACTCCGGGAGAGATCTTCATCACCATGGCCAAGCAGGGAAGCGTGATCAGCGGGTTGATCGACTGCTTCGCCACCGCGATCTCGATCTCGCTCCAGTACGGAGTGCCGCTCCAGGCGCTCTGCGACAAGTTCAGCCACACGCGGTTCGAACCGTCGGGGATCACGACCAATCCCGACATCCGCATCGCGAAGTCGATCGCCGACTACATCTTCCGCTGGCTCTCCCTCAAGTTCCTGGGAGGAGAGACGCGCGCGGCGCGGGAAGCGGCCCTCGAGGAAGCGTCGCTGAGCCATGGCCCGGGCAGCGGAGCTCGTACGGAAGAGCGTCCGGCGTCCACCCCGGCGGAGCGGCGCGACGACTATCGGCTGGAAGCGGATGCGCCGACCTGCCCGGAATGCGGTTCGTTGATGGCGCGGAATGCTTCCTGCTATCGCTGTTACAACTGCGGAACGACCAACGGTTGTTCCTGAGAGGGGAATGGCTCGTATCTACACGAAGGCGGGAGACGCCGGACGCACGGGCTACCTCGGCAAAGGCCGGCTCGCCAAGAACCACCCTCGCATCGCCGCGCTGGGCTCGCTCGATGAGCTCAACGCGGCGCTCGGGATGGTGCTGGCGGATCCGGAGCTCTCGCCTTCGATCGCGAGTCCGCTTCGAAGAATCCAGAACACGCTCTTCGACGCGGGCGCCTCGGTGGCGTCAGCCGATCCAGAGCGCGGGAAGCTGCTTCTCGATGCGGAGACCGGATGGTTGGAAGAGCTGATCGATCGCACCGAGCTCGACCTCGATCCGTTGGATCGATTCATCCTGCCGGGAGGAAGTCGATCCGGAGCGGCGTTGCACTGGGCGCGAACGGTTTCACGCCGGGCGGAACGGGATCTCGTGCAAGCCTTCGGTCGGGATGTGAAACGGACGTACTTGTTGCGCTATCTGAATCGCCTGTCGGATGCGCTGTTCGTCCTGGCTCGTCGAGCCAACCGCTCGAGCGGAGCCTTGGAGACGCCGTGGGAAAGCGCCGAGCCGCCACGCAGCGGGAAGCAGCGCGCGTCTGAACCGCGTTTGAAGAGTGCGACGAAGATGGATATCGCGGCACGGCCTCGCGCGCGGAAAACGGGGAGGGGCTCGAAGAAAACGGAAGGGTGAGAGGGGGCCGGTCGCAGTCTCCCGCTCGAATCGTCCTGGGCCACGGAAGGCAGGGGGTAAGGTTTGCCTTGGGCTCTAGGGAAGGAGCAGGAAGATCAGCGGGACACCCGGCCCCCTCCAATCTTGTCGACGAACACCAATCGACGGACCGCGCTGCTCGGTGCGACGGTCCCGATGCGCGGGATGCACGGGGGGAACGACTCCAGCTCCGAAAGGATACCACGTATGGAATAGCGGTATCAAATCGGATTGTCGATCGAACGCTCGCAGCGAGTCGCATAACCCGGACACCCTACACGAACGATGATTCGCTAGTCTAACGGGCGTCCGGAACTCCCGCAAGTCCCCGTTCCCCCGGCGAGGCGGGCGCTCCCTCGATCCCCAGCCGTTTCATCTTACTCAGAAGGGTGGTTCGGGAGAGGCCTCCCAGCCGCTCCGCCGTGCGAGTGCGATTCCATCCGTTTTCCTCCAGAGCCTGCACGATGAGCCGACGCTCCAGACGCTCCAGCACCGTGTCGAGTCCCGCGTTCGCGACATCGTCGGCCGAGACCGGGTCCGCCTCCGCCCGACCGACCGGACCGAGGTCGGGGAAATCGGTGAGCGAGTCCTCGTCTGGAAAGTCCACCATCTCCGGACCGATCTGAGCCATGCCCAGCGCCTGCGCGAAGTATGCGGCCCGCAGCACGGTGGCCCGGAGCTCGCGCACGTTCCCGGGCCATGGATAACAGAGCAGCTTGGCCAGGGCGGCGTCGGAAACGTGCACCGCTCCGTGCGCACGAACCTCGAACAAGAAGCGCTCGACCAGGCGCGGGATGTCGGCGCGCCGCTCGCGCAAGGGGGGGAGCATGATGGTCACGCCGCGAATTCGATGGAGGAGATCGAGTCGAAACCGTCCTTCGCGGACCGCCAAGTCGAGATCGCAGTGCGTCGCCGCGACGAGTCGGATCAGCACACGACGCGCACGGAGGTCGCCCACCCGGCGCACCTCCCCGCTCTCCAGCACGCGCAGCACCTTCATCTGCGCCTCGGTTCCCATCTCTCCGATCTCGTCCAGAAAGAGGGTGCCGCCATCGGAGACCTCCACCAGCCCGGGCTTCTCCCCCATCGCTCCTGTGAACGCGCCCCGGGAGTGGCCGAAAAGCTCGCTTTCGAGCAGATCGCGAGGAATCGCCCCGCAATGGATGGCGACGCACTCGCCGGGCCGCGCGCTCCAACGATGCAAGGCGCGCGCGACCACCTCCTTGCCGGTCCCGCTCTCCCCCAGGATCAGGACGGGAAGCGGGCTCGATGCCAGGAGGACGAGGCGGGACATGTCGCGCAGCACTCTCGGATCGGCAGTCACGAAACCGGCCGCTTCGCAGCGGCGCCGCACCGATTCGAGACTGAGCTTGCCGCGCAGGGTCCATCCCGCGTCCGCCGGCGGCGCCATGACACGGAACGCTGACTCGTCCTTGCGTCCGAGCTCGAGCCAGCGTTCTTCGCACTCCTGGGCGCGGCGCTCGAGGCCGAGTTGGCGAAAGAGTCCGGCGGCGAGCCCCAGATCGGCACGCGCGCGCGCCAGTCTGCGCGTGGATCGCGCCCCGTCGGCACTCTCGATGCACCAGAGCGCGAGCGCGGAGACCGCGGAAAGCAGCTCCGCCCGGGCCCACGGCTCGGTGAATCGCGCCGCCAGGTTCGCCATCGCTTCGAACACGCGCGACCGCCGGTGCGGCTCGGCTCCGCACGCCAGCTCCTCCGCTTCCCGCGCCAACCGCGGCGCCAGCCAGACCGGCACGGTGCCGGTGGGATCGTGGTCGCTCAGACAGAGCCAGCAGTCCAGCAGCATCGTCCCTCCCGCGGGCGGGCTCGAGAGCCATTCGCGCAGCCGCCGCGGACCGAGGAGCAGCTCGGTAAGCCGGGACCAGCAGAATCCATGGCGCGGAAGAGGCTGGCGCAGGAGCGTGAAGGTCCCTGGCTCGCGCAGCAGCTCATCGATCTCCTCTCCCGTGGGGATGGCGCCTTCCGGGCGCGCGCGGCGCCGGCGCGCTCGCGCGGGCGCCCGGGCGAGGAAGGCGGCGCGCTCCGGCCGAGCGCCCCGCTGCGTTTCGACCGCGGCTACCACTTCGAGCGCGGTCTCGAGCAGGCGCGGGGACGATCGCCGCGCGACGCGCAGCACCACCGAGAACGAACGCCGGGCGCGCGGTCCCCATCCCACCTGGAATTGCGCGATGCCGCGCGCCAGAAAGAGCCAGCCGGCCGCCGGGCCGCTTCCGCCATCGCGCCTGGACAGACGCGGATAGAGCGCGTCGATCTCTTCGAGCGCTTCCCGCCAGCAGCCGAGCGCGAGCTGCCAGCGCAACAGACGGTATCGGTCCTGCATCTCCTCGCGAGGAGCGCGGCCGTCGTGACAGGAGACGAGCGCGCGCTGCAGCGCACTCGCCTCGCGCCACTTTCCCTCGTGCGCCAGCGCGAGCGCGTGATCGCGCCAGGCTCGCATGCGATCGGAATTGGAAAGGACGTTCACCGCCCTGGTTGCATTCGTCATGGGGACCCTCCTGCGATGGTGTTGCCGAGCTCGGCGAACGGACAACGTACGGCCGCATCGCAGACCCCGGGGGCGCGTGCCACGCAACGACCTTGCCAAGCGATCCGCGCGGTATCTCGATGCAGGGAATCGCTCTATCGCGCGGCGGCTTCAAGCGGGTCGCGGATACTCGTTTCCCGCCGCGCCGGAAGCGCGGATCGACGATTTCTCGACGCGCATCGGGCGATTCGAGACCTGCATGGGAGAACGGCGCGGGAGAAAGAGGACGTCCACTGGACGTTCTTCCTCCGCTCCTGGCACACTACGACGACATAGCGTCGCCTCAACGGAGTCGGGAGGAGCCACCCATGCGAAATCATGATCTGCACGCGATTTCTTTCGACCTCCGCACGCCCAGGGCCGGCGCCAGCACTGCCACGCGGATGTGGACGCCGGGCAGATCCATCCGCGCGCTGCTCGTCGCGGTGGGAGTGATCGTCTCCTGCCTCGGATCGCCGGCGTGGGCAGCCGCCGATCCCGACCTCGCGGCGATCTCGGCGCGCGAGGTCGCACGCACCCAGATGCAGTCGGAGTTCCTCCACGCCTGGTGGAGCAAGGGGGCCGACCTTGGACCGGATTTCTCGAGACGGGTACGTGAACAAGCCCTCGCCGATCCGGAGGCGATCGAGATCGTCGAGCTGTACGTTCAGGTCGCGACGAAACTGGGTGAAACGGCCAGGCTCCATGAGGATCTCGAGGCGCTCCGAGCGGAGCATCCTGAGGATGCACGGTACGTCTACTACCTCGGTTTGACGAGTGACCAGACGGAGGGAGAGAAGCTCTTTCAGAAAGCGCTCGAGCTCGATCCCGAATTCGCTCCGGCGCTGGTCGCGCTCGCGAGTCTCGAGCTCACGCGCCCGCAGGCGAATCTCGCCGGCGTCAAGGATCGATTGCTGCGAGCGGCGCGACTCCAGCCGGACAACTATCTCACGTTCTTGACTCTCAGCCGGATGTACGAGCAGGCGAACGATTCGGAATCTCGGGTGCTCGCGCTACGCCGTGGGATGGAGACCGATCCCGAGAGCGTTCGGCCCCGCCAGGCGTTGTTCGAGGCCCTGGATGACTCGGGAAAGGAAGCGCAGCAGAACGGCACCGGCCAAGAATGGTCCCAGCAGACGGTCGCGCTGTTGGAAGATCTCGGGAATGCGCTTCCCGGACAGTCCGCGCTCCTCTACACCGCGGCGCGGATTCGGATGTCGCTGAACGAGCCCGATCGCGCCTTCGACGATTTGCAACAAGCGGTGGCGGCCGGTTTCCACGATCCGATCGCGTTCCAACTGGACGGCGCGCTCGCTCCCTTGCGCGAGTCAGGCCGACTCGCGCCGCTCATCGAACGCGCGACCGCGAATCGGGCCGCGCACGAACCTGAGCTGCGGCGAACCTTGCGCGCGGAGCGGCTGGATCTGGCCGCCCCCGACTTCGAGCTGCCGCGCCAGGGTGGAGGATCGGTCAAACTGTCCGATCTCCGCGGAAAGGTGGTCATCCTCGATTTCTGGGCGACCTGGTGCGGTCCCTGCCGGAAATCCTTGCCTGCGCTGCAAACCTATTACGAAAAGAAGCAGCAGAATGTGGAAGTGTTCTGCGTGAACGTGTTCGAGCGCGACGGCGGGCGTTCGGTCGAACCGTTCTGGAAGCAGAACGGCTATCCGATGCCGGTGCTCCTGGGCACGCAGGAGGTCGCGCAGCACTACTCGGTGAGCTCGATTCCGACTCTCCTCGTGATCGGACCGGAAGGACGCATCAACTACCGCCATCAAGGATTCGATCCGAATCTCCCCGAGCAGCTCCACTGGATGGCGGACGCTCTGCTGGATCTGTAGCACGCCGGACGTTCGCGCATTCGCCGGCGAAGCTCGCCCTGCTGCGGCGGTTTTCGTGGGCGAGCCACCCTCTTCCTCGTGAAGGTGATGAGCGTATCGCCGCAGGAGGCGCCCCCGCTGCGAACGGCACGATCGCGATTGCGGGCTGCACGGTGTACTGGCGCACCCCACGGCCCTCCTTCCAAGGCCCCGTGAGATCGATTCATTCCCAAGTCGTTGGCGCGCATCGAGCCTGCGCGCGCGGCGTGCCGATCGCAGTCCGCGCGCTGCAAAGGGCACGGCGTTTGATCCTTCGCCCCGTGTCAGGGGGAGCGGAGGACACCACATGACCGGAAGGTTCTGGCCCAACGCGCCGTCGCTGGCGCTCATGCTCGCGATCCCGTTGGCGGGATGCGCGGATCGCGATGCAGTCGTCGTGCCCGCGGCCGGCGATCATGGCTCGACGAGCTCCGGGTTCAGCTCCGAAGACCCGCAAGATCCTCTCTTGGCGCGATTTCTCACGAACCTCGTTCTCGACACCGACGATCCGAACCAGTGGTACGCCGACGAGAATGCGTCTCCCTGGTTTCAATACAGCACGGTGACGCATGCGGAATCGTTCTCGGTGCGGGTCACCAACCGCGGCCCCCGCGTCGCCCAGGACGTTCGGCTTCTCGTGGCTGTGCCGGGCGATTTGCCCGAATCGGGCTGGAGCGTGACCCTCGACGGCATCGTGCTCACTTCGGTCGACGACTTCCCCCACCAGCGATTGCTCGACGCGCACTATCCGCCGGTCCCGCATCTCGTCTATCCCGAGGAGGGAAACGGGCGCTTCGTAGTGATCCGCGGTCCCAAAACACTACCGAAGGGAAAGACCTGGGAAGTGGACGTGCAGCTCTATCGCGGCAACGTTCCGAACTTCGTGGTGCACTTCGATGCCACCTCCCGGCTCGCGTTCTCCGGACCGAGAGCGGACGTCACCGCGCAACCTCCGTTCGAAGACAGCGGTGAGCGCGCCGCGCCGGGCGGAATCATCGGCTGAGCCACTGTGCCGGAACTGCCGAGAGCAGAGCGGGGTGCAGGAGGCTTCGCTCTGCTCTCGCGGCATGAGGGCACACCGCTCGGGACGGTGGAGCGTGAGGACGATCTACTCCACCAAGCCCCAGATCACCATCGCCTTTTCCTGGCCATCCTCGTGGAAGTAGATGACGTCGTACTTGCAGCGGTCGTATTCACTCTCATAGCCGAGCTTGCGGATGAATCGACTCACCTGCCCGGGCTCGAGGACTTCCCACCGCAAGCGAGGGTGGCGCATCTTCATGCTTTGGATCGACTCTCGGATGTCCAGCGACATCGCATTCCTCCCGCCCGTGCACGGCGTCAACGATGGTGGGCCGGTCATTCCGTCGACCGTGCCCGGCGAAACTATAGAGGCAGTCTCGCGATCGCGCATCTAGTTCGAGCAACGAGCCGTATCCCGAGGGTGGGCTCGCGCTCGCGCTCTCTCTGATCTGCAGCGTCCCCCGCGCGTGCCGTGCACCGCTCGCGGAACACCACCGAGTCAGAACGTGAGGTTTTCGAGAAGCTGGGCATGGATGCGCGCGTTCGAGGCGGCGATCGACGCGCCGTCATGATACGAAGGTCCCCCCGCGCAGTCGGTGACCGTTCCGCCCGCTTCCTGGACGAGGATCGCCCCCGCGGCAACATCCCACGGGTTCAGGCCGAGCTCCCAGAATCCGTCGTAGCGACCATCGGCCACGTAAGCCAGATCGAGCGCCGCCGACCCGCACCGCCGCAGGCCCCGGCACTTGCTGGCGAGGCGGGCCCAGTTGCGCAGGTTCTGGTCCTCATCGGTCCCATGAGCGTAGGCGAAGCCGGAGGCGAGCAGAGAACGGCTCAGCTCCCCCTCCCCCGAAACCCGGATCGGCTCTCCGTTGAGCGTCGCTCCCTGACCGCGGCTCGCGGTGAACAGCTCTTCCAGGCGCGGGGCGTAAATCACTCCGAGGAGCGGCCCGGAGACATCCTCGACTCCGATGGAGACGCAGTAGAAGGGATGCCGATGCACGTAGTTCGTCGTCCCGTCGAGGGGATCGATCACCCACCGGCGGGAGCTGGCCGACTGCAGCTCGGCTCCCGGTCGGTCGCCGCCCCCCTCTTCCGCGCGGATCGAATCGGCCGGATACCGCTCCCGGATCCGGGAGATCAGCAGCTGCTCGACCTCGACATCCAACTCGGTGACCAAGTTGCGCCACCCCTTGTAGTTGACCGTCGAGCGGGTCACCGTTCCATGCGCCTGCGCGAGCCGCTTCCCGGCCTCCAGCGCGATCCGCACCGCGAATGCGTACAGGTCTTCCAACGCTCTCCTCTCCTGGGAAATCCCGCGGAGCCACTCCATCTGCCGGCTCGAAACCCGGTTGAGACCGGGTGGGGGACCGGGTAC
>CAMPIC010000032.1 GCA_946886185.1 uncultured bacterium | reverse complement strand
TGTCCTGGGCGTCCTCGCGCGTTTGTTCCAGAGTGGAAAGGATCTGCTCCTTGGTGCCGAGCGGCGCCACGAACAGGCGGAGGATCGCTTCGCAGTCCATGGAGAACGGCGACACCGGAGTGGCCAGCCATTCCCGGAGCTCCTTCTTGCCTGCGGCGGTGATCGAGTAGATGGTGCGCGCGCGCTTGCCCGTGAACTCCTTCTTCGCGCGAATGAGGCCGAGAGCCGAGAGCCGTTTCACCTCGCGGTAGATCGCGCTTTCCGCGCGCGGCCAGACATACCGGAAGTAGCGCACGCGCTGCTGAGCCAGCTCATACGTCGACCAGGGGCGCACCGCCACCTGGGCGAGCACCGCATAAGAGGTCGTGGTCAGCCCCTCATCCGCCATCGAAAACTCCCCTCATCAAAATCCCCTTGACCCCCGAATGCTCCAAATGGGAGTATTCGGCATACTCTTAATTGGAGTATAGGTCGAAGCGCGCACAGAAAGCGTCAGATCTCTTGCGAACGCCCGTCCGCGTCCGCGGCGCTGCCGATCCTTCGTAGTTCACAAGCTATTGGAGCGGAAATAGATAGGGACAGTGGAAAGAGCGGCGCGCGGCTGAGGAAAGGAGGGCTGATCATGTCGCCGGTCAAGATTCGCGGCCTCGCTTCCGACGTGATCGAGGTTCCGATCGCGACCCTGGAACGGTACTTCGAGCACGTGCTCCTGCCTGGCTCGCCGGCATGGAATCAGGCCACGTTCACGTGGAACGGCATGGCGGCCAAGACGCCCGCCGTGGTCGTGCAACCGACTTCGGCCGCAGAAGTCGCCACCGCGGTGTCCTTTGCACGAGATCACGGCCTGCTGATGAGCGTGCGAGGCGGCGGGCACAACATCGCTGGGACTTCCATCGCCGAAGATGGGTTCGCTCTCGACATGGCACGCATACGGGCGGTTTCGGTCGACGCCGCGCAGCGCATCGCCACGGTGGGTCCCGGCTGCAGACTGGGAGACGTCGACCATGCGACCCAAGAAGTCGGCCTCGCCACCGTGCTCGGTTTCGTTTCGGAGACCGGCGTCGCGGGTTTGACGCTCGGCGGAGGGTGGGGATACCTCACTCGCCGCTTCGGTTGGACGGTGGACAACCTCGAAGAGGTGGAGATCGTTGGGGCTGACGGAGCCGTTCGCATTGCCAACACCGATTCGAACGACGATCTCTTTTGGGCGCTTCGCGGCGGCAGCGGAAACTTCGGCGTCGTGACGCGGTTTCGCTTCCGCCTCCATCCAGTGGGACCGCGGGTGACGGGCGGCTTGATCGCCTGGAGCGCGGCGCACATCGATGAGGTCCTCACCGCCTATCACGAAATCACCTCGTCCGCTTCGCGCGAGCTTACCCTCGCGGTCGTGGCGCGAATCGCTCCCCCAGCGGAGTTCATCCCGCAGCCGTGGCATGGCAAGCCGGTGGTTTCGATCGTGGTCTGCTCTACCGGCGTGGACCCGGAGAGAGCGCTGGCGCCCCTGCGCGCAATCAGGAATCCCATCATCAGCACCATCCAGAAGATGCCCTACGCGCGGCTTCAGTCGATGTTGAATGCGATGGAGCCCAAAGGGCTGCACCGCTACTGGAAGACGGAGTTCCTACCCGGACTCTCTTCTGACTTTCTGGAAGCGTTCCGTGACGGCGCGCGTCGCGTCACGTCGCCGCTGTCCCAGTCGGTCCTCTTCCATCTCGATGGAGCGCTCAACGAGCACGACGAGGACGACGGAGCCGTGGGAAACCGCGACGCCAGGTACATCACGGGCTTCTCGGGCACCTGGCCTCCCGGAACTCCCTCCGAACCGCATGTCGAATGGGTTTTGAACTCCTGGGAACGGATTCGGGGCCACTCCACGGGCGGCAACTACGTCAACTTTCAGCTTCACGATGACGATGACGACCGCCTGCGGGCCGCGTATCGCACCAACTTCGCGCGCCTGAAGGAGGTAAAAAGCAAGTACGACCCGCACAACTTGTTTCGCGTGAACCGCAACATCTCCCCTGCTCGCTGAAGAAAGGAAATCCCCATGGTCGGCATTGATCAGATGCAGTTCCACTTCAGTCCGCGGACCGGTCTCGTGGTCGCGCTCATGGTCGGCTTCCTGGTCTTCGCCGTCGCGCTGGACCTGACTGTGGCGCAGTTCCGTCGCGTCTTCGCGCGTCCGGTCGTCGCGGCAGTGGGCCTCGCGGCGCAGTTCGTCATCCTCCCCGCGGTGGCCTTCCTCGTTGGGCTGCTGATCGCGGACACGCCGAGCGTCGCGATCGGGTTGCTCCTGGTCGCCTGCTGCCCGGGCGGAGCGCTGTCGAACTATCTGACCGGCGTATCCCGAGGTGACGTGGCCACGTCCATCAGCATGACCGCGGTTTCGACTCTGGCGAGCGTCGTCATGACACCGCTCCTGTTCGCGCTGTGGGCGTCTCTCAACCCGGAGACTGCCGCCGTGCTCCGCTCGATCGACATCGACGCGCGGCGGATCGCCCTCATCATGCTCATCATGTTCGTTGCGCCGGTCACGGCTGGAATGCTGATCCGAGCGCGGACCCCGCGCCTGGCCGAATCGATTCGAAGCTGGGTAGGTCGCATGGCCATGGTCGTGTTCGGAGCGATGGTGGCACTGGTCGTCGGATCGAACCTCCGCTCGATCTTCGGCCACGGGATCACCGCTCTCGTTCCGGTTCTCTCGACGTTCACCATCGCATCGGCGCTGGGGCTGCTTCTCGCGCGTCTGACGGGACTGGATGCATCCGCCCAGCGCGCGGTCGTCTTCGAAGTCGGCGTGCAGAATGCGGCCCTCGCCATCGCGCTCGCGGTGGCGTTCTTTCCCTCGCGTGCCGGGGTCGCCGTGACCTCGGCGCTGTGGGGAGTCGTGCACGTCACTCTGGGCTTTGCGCTCGCTGCGGCTTGGAGACGTGTCCCGATCGCATCCGCCAAGCATTGGCAAGTTGCTGCCGTCGTTGGCGTGTTGACCTTGGGCTGCCAACCCAGCGAGGAGACGGCATCTCCGCGACTGCTTTCCCCGACGCCGGACGGAATCGCGCAGGATGCGGGAGAGGTCGGCGAGGATTCAGCGCCATCGACTTCGCAGAGCCCGCTGGTGCGCGTGTTGCCCGAGCGCGCGGTCCTCATTCCCCACGAGATCCTCCGCCTGGAAGCGCAGTGCCTCGCGCATGGTCAGCCTTCCGGTGGAGCCGACTCGTGGAGCTCGTCTGACCCGTGTGTGGCCACCGTCGACGCGAACGGAATCGTCGAGTGCCGCGAGCCGGGTGCGACGACGATCCGTTTTCAGCGCCGAGGCGCGACGGCGGAGGCGTATATCGAGGTGCGCGACGCCTTGCTGAGCGGCATGAGCATCGTCGCGCGTGATCCTGTACTCCAGGCGGCTCGTGCGGGCGACCTCATCGCCGTGGCGGAGTTCTCGAACGGGATGGCCAGGGATGTCTCGGACCTGGTCGTTTGGGAAAGCGCGGAGCCTCGCGTGGTCGAAATCGAACCGAACGGAACCATCACCGCTCGTGCCGTGGGATCCTCGCGGATCTCTGCTTCCTGGCGCGGCGTTCGAGCTACTTTCGATATCCTCGTCCGCCCGTAATTCCGCCGGGGCGCGCCAGTTCGAGCTGTGGGAGGGACTCCACGGTCTTCTCCCCCAAGACGTCGCGGGACATCCCAAGCATGGTTCCCCCGGCGGGCGGCATCCAGATCTCGGTCACGGTGCGCCGTTGCGCTCGAATGACCACTCGCCCACAACCCACGAATTCCGATCGTGCCATTTCGACCGGCCTTTATCGCACGGATCGCTCTTATCCCACTCGATTGACTCGGATCGCCTGTGACGCAGACGGCGTCGACACGCGCACGAAATAGATCCCGGCGGGCGCATCCGACTCCTGACCATTCCGTCCATCCCACTCGAAACGGTGCTCCCCCGCTGGGAGCTCACGGTCGCACAGCACCCGGATCCGCCGTCCGACGGCGTCGATCACCTCCACTCGTGCGTGCTCTGGATCTGTCAGTTGGAAGGCGACCGCGGTCCGCTCGCCGAACGGGTTGCGCTCGACGATGCGAAGGTGGAGTGCGTCATTCATCACGCGTACATTCTCGCTCACCTCACTGACCGCATCCCTCCACTGGGCCACTCCACGCGAAGCGACGACTCCAGCGCCGATGAAGTTGCCCGCGACCCACAGCGAGGACCCGTCGTCATACACGTCGCGGACGATGACGTCGCCGCCGTCTGGAATTCCCATCATGCTTCCGTCGACCTCCGACCAGTGAGAGCCATCCCATCGAGCCAGGGATCGCGCGCCGACCCCGCCCGCCGTCAAGAACCGTCCCCCGACGTAGAGATCGCCCTGATGCAGGGTCGCGCAGTCGACCCCGCGATCGACGCCGCCGCCCATCGTGTCCCACGACGAACCGTCCCACATCGCGATGTAGGACGCTGGATTCCCGCCGGCCGTGGTGAAGAATCCGCCCACGACGAGTCCGTCTTGATGCGAGGCCAGCGCGTAGACGTGGAAGTTGACGCCGCCTCCGACTGAGCTCCAAGAAGTCCCGTTCCAAGCGGCGAGGTAGGGAGCGCTGACACCTCCGGCGTTGAGAAAACGCCCTCCGGCATAGAGAACTCCGTCGTGTACGCCGAGCGACTCCAGTTTGTTGTCCGTTCCCGTTCCGACCGCATGCCAGGAAGTTCCGTCCCATCGCGCGATGTTGTTCGCGGCGACTCCGCCGACGGAGCTGAACGATCCCCCGATGTAGAGATCCCCGCCGTACACTTCCAGACACTCGACCCATCCGTTGGTGCCGGTTCCGAGCGCGTGCCAGGCGCTCCCATCCCAGGCTGCAATTCCGTTGACGGGGAGCCCGCCATCCACGGTCGAGAAGAAGCCGCCCACGATCAGCTCGCCGTCATACACGATGACGTCTTTCGGATCCCCGTCGATGCCGCCGCCCAATGGACTCCAGTGAGTGCCGTTCCAGGAGCCGATCCGTTTCAACGCGACGCCTCCCGCCTCGTCGAAATCGCCGGCTACGATCGTCTCCCCCCCATAGCTCGTGATCGCGACGCCGACTCCTTGGAGATCCGCAGCCGGTTCGCGATGCACCCCATGGAACTGCACTCCGTCGTAAAAGGTGACGTAGCCGATCGGATTGCCGTCGATTTCGTTGAACGCGCCCCCGATGTAGACGCCGTCTTCCTGGAACACGACCGCGCGGGGGATGCCGTTGAATTCAGCGCCCGTCCCGCTCCACGCCGATCCGTTCCAGAACGCGAGCCGAGGAGAGTGCAATGCGCCGGCATTCTGGAAGTCTCCCATGACGGCGAGCTCGGAACCGACGAGATCGAATCCGGTCACGGTTGCGTCGACCGGCACGGGAAATGGGCTCCAGGCCGCTCCGTTCCACCGCGCCAGATGGCTCGCCGGAAGTCCACCCGCCTGGGTGAACTGGCCGCCGGCAACGAGAAACCCTCCATAGGACGCGAGGGCAAAGCAGTTGCTGTTGACGCCGACTCCGAGCGCGCTCCAGCTCGCGCCGTTCCATCGCGCGATGTTGTCCACACTGATTCCACTCGCCGTTTGGAATCGTCCGCTCGCATAGAGCGATCCGTTGAGCACGGCCATCGATGCCACGTTGGAAGATCCGGCAGGTCCCATTCCTGAGCCAAGTGGGGACCAGGATGCTCCGTTCCATCGGGCTATATAGTTGCACCCGAGTCCGCCGGCCGTGGTGAAGCTGCCCCCCACGTAGAGCGAGCCGGCGAACACCAGCAGGGACTGAACCTGGCCGTTGGTGCCCGAGCCGAGCGCATGCCATTGCGTGCCGTCCCACCGCGCGATGTTGTTGCAGAGCACGCCGCCGGCATTGGTAAAGCCGCCGCCCACGATGAGATCGCCGTCGTACACCGCGAGAGTCGACCCGAATCCGATCAGGCCGTCGAAATTGACCCCGTTTCCGAGCGGGGACCAATCGGACCCGTCCCACAGCGCGACTCCGTAGACCACGGACGAGCCGGCACACTCGAACAGACCGGCCGCGACGATGTCGCCGTTCCACTCGATCATGTCGAGGATGTAGTTGTCCACGCCGCGAACTCCGAAGTTGCGCATCCAGTTGGTATCTTCGAGCTCGGCCCGGGTCGTGGCGGTCATCGTTGTCAGGAGAGCCGCGCCCAGGACGATCGCCTTGCGGACCGATCCCGTTCCTTGCTGAACGCCGAGGCGCGGGCAGAGTGGAGGTCGTACGCGCCCGCTCGACATTTTCTGAATTCCACGGCTCACGGCGGCGAGCCCCCTCACGGTGAACGATTTGACGGTCGGCATCGGAAATCTCCTGTCTACTGTTCGTGCCCTCGGTCCCTCGTGAGGGATCACCACGTTCCGGACTGGAAATGCCAGCCGCCGCCGAATCCGAACATCCGAGCATGGAGTGGAGAAGCGCCGGCATTCCGGCGCGTGCGATCCCGTGGCGTCCCGGCTCCTGGTCCACATCCGGGGCCGCGGGGAATGCCGATCCTGCTATCCTTCGGTGCTATCACATCCTTGGCATGGTCTTGTTCGTCGCGCCATCGATCGAGACGGTCGGAGGGTCGGTCCGCATGCCCGATTCCGAGCGAGAGAATCTGGAAACCACCGCCTACCTGCTCGAGCGGGTGCGGGAAGGCGACGGTTCCGCGCGCGACGCGCTCATTCGCCGGTACCTGCCGATCCTCCAGAGCTGGGCGCGCGGCCGCCTGCCCGGAGCGTTCCGGGATCTCCACGAGACCGAAGACCTTGTTCAGATTTCCATACTTCGGGCATTGAATCGGGTGGAGGCGTTCGAGGCGCGGCGCGAGGGCGCCTTTCTCGCCTACCTCCGCCAGGTGCTGCTGAACTCGATCCGCGGAGAGATCCGCCGCGTGGGAAGAAGAGGCGGGCGCGACACTCTGTCGGACGATCTGACCGGCGCGCCGGTGATGGACCGCGTGGGAGGGAAGTCGCTGGCGGTGTACGAGGAGGCGCTCGGTCTGCTCCCGGCGGTACAGCAGGAGGCGGTCATCCTCCGAGTCGAATTCGGCTACTCCTTCCCCGCAATTGCAGAAGCGATCGGAAGCCCATCTCCCGACGCGGCGCGGATGCTGGTGAAGCGAGCGATCGGGCGGCTCGCGGTCGCGATGAACGAGGTCCGTGGTTCCGGCGAGGACTGACACGAGCGATGGGTGGAACGGAAGAAGACGACCTGGATGCGAACGCGGAGATCGACGGTCTCGATCCAGACGTGGAACGCATCGCGAGTAATCTGACCGATCATGATGCGGGCGCGGAGGGCTTTGCGGGTGATCTCGACGCGCTTGATCCAGACGTAGAGCGCATCGCGGGCGATCTCGAAAAGCTTGATCCGGACGTCGAACGCATCGCCGGGGACCTGACCGATCTGGAAGACGTTGCCTGGGAGCGAGAGAGCCGCAACGCGCCTCATCTGGTCCAGACGCTGGACAACTTGCGCGCGATTGGTGACATCTTCGCCGCGTTTCGCGATTCGCGCCCGATCGACCCCGCGAAGATGGATACGGAAGCACCGGGATCAGAAACCGCACCATCCTCGTTGCTCTCCGGTGCGGGCGGAACCGCGCGTTCGAATCGCAGCATGCTCGGTCCTCTCCCGGTTCCACCCTTCCGTTGGGGCCATCTGGAGGTGCGCGAGCAGATCGCGCGCGGAGGGTTCGGCTCGGTCTACCGGGCCTTCGATCCCGCGCTCGATCGCGAGGTCGCGCTCAAGCTCTTGCCGACGCTCGCCGGCGGTCATCCGCCCGGACTGCTCGAGGCGCGACGGTTGGCTCGTATCCGTCATCCGAACGTGCTCGCGGTGCACGGAGTCGAACAGCACGGCGGCTTCATCGGGATCGAGGCCGACCTCATCGCGGGCGCGAGCCTCGCCGAGGAGCTGAAGCGCCGCGGTCCTCTCTCGACGCGCGAATCCTGCCTGATCGGCGTCGACTTGTGCCGCGCGCTGTCCGCGGTCCACGCCGCCGGTCTCGTTCACGGCGATCTCAAGGCCGCCAACGTCATGTGTGAGCCCGGCGGCTCGGCGATGCTGGTGGACTTCGGATCGGTTCGCAACCTGCGCAATCCGGCCGAGGACGGATCTCTCTCAGGTACGCCGCTTTCACTCGCGCCGGAAGTGTTGCTAGGACGCCCTCCGGGGCCAGCAGCGGATCTCTACTCGCTCGGTGAGCTCCTTCACCTGGCAGTGACCGGATCTCACGCGGTGGAGGCCACCTCCCTTGACGAGTTGCGCGCGCATCACGAAGCGGGACGCCCTCGGCCTGCCGTCGCCGATCGCTTTCCCGATGTGCCGCGTCGACTCGCCCGCATCCTCGATCGCGCGCTCGCACCTTTGGAACAACGGTATACCCAGGCGTGCGAGATGGAACGCGACCTCTCCGATCTGCTGCTCGATCAGCCGGATCTACCCGGAGGAACGCGAGCTGTCTCCCATCACAACCTCCCTCACCGGCTCAGCCGCTTCGTGGGAAGAGAGACGTTCACGGAGCTGACGCAGCGCGCGGTGCGGGCGCATCGATTGGTCACGCTCACAGGAGTTCCCGGTTGTGGCAAAACCCGGCTCGCGATGGAGTCGGCGCGAAGAATGCTCGCCGAGTTCTCGGGAATGTGGATGATCGATCTGGCCGTGCTCACGGATCCGGCGCAGATACCGCACGAGCTGGCGCGATCGTGCGGCGCCCGGGAACGGCCGGGCGCCTCCGCCCTGGAGTCCATCGAAGCCCACCTGCGTGAAGAGTCGGCGCTCCTCGTGCTCGACAACTGCGAGCACCTGCTTGATGCCGTCGGACGGATCGTGCAACAGCTCTTGGAATCATCACCCGCGCTGCAGGTCCTGATCACGAGCCGCGAGGCGCTATTGGTGCCCGGGGAGCAAGTCATCCGGGTGACGCCGATGGAGATCCCGCGCCCCATGTCGGACTCTTCCGGGGAGCTGCGCAAAGTGGAATCGATACAGCTCTTCCTCGATCGCGCGCGCAACTCCACCGATCTCCTCGACGACCCGAGCGCATTGCCAGTGATCGCGCGCATCTGTCGCGAGCTGGACGGACTTCCGCTCTCCATTGAAATCGCCGCGGCCATGTCCGAAACGGTTCCTCTCGAGGAGATCGACCGGCGCGTGAAGAGCGGGATGACGCTCGGAGCGGAGCAGCGCGGCAGCGTCGACCGCCATCGTTCGCTCGGGCATCTCATCGGCTGGAGTTACGAGCGGATGACGCCGGCGGAGCAGAAACTTTTCCGTTCGCTTTCGGTGTTCGCCGGAGGATGGTCGCTCGAGGCGGAGGAAGCGATCGGGTCCGGACCGATGATGCCGGCGCACGAGGTCCTCACGCTGCTGGCCCGACTCACGGCGATGTCGCTCGTCGAGCGAGATGGACGAGCGCGCTACCGGATCCTCCCGACGATCCTGCTCTACGCGAAGGAGCGCGCTTCGGAATGTGGCGAAACCGGCGGGCTCCGGCGGCGTCACCGCGAGCACTTTCGGGCGTTCGCTCTCGATGCCGCGAGCCAGCTTTCAGGGAGCGAGCAAGGCGCATTTCTCTCGCGACTGGAAGCAGACCTCGACAATCTGCGCGCGGCGTCGCTTGCCTACCTGGAGCCGGACGGCGATCTGGAGCGCGGACTCGAGCTGATCTCGGCGTTGGGGCACTTCTGGCGATTGCGCGGGCACTTCGCGGAAGGTGCGGAGCTCTGCCGGAGCTTCTTGCACGATTCGCGTGTCGCGGAAGCACTCGATTGCGACTTCGCGCGATCATCGCCTGCATCCCGCGAGGCGGTTGCGAACGTTCTGCTCGTCGCGTCCGATCTGGCCTATCGCCGGGGCGAGTCGGCGGAGGCGCGATTGCTCTCCAGCCACGCGCTGGAATCGGGCCGCGTCCTGCGCAACCCGACCCTGATCGCGACCGCGCTGCTCCGCCTCGGCAATCTCGAAAAACAGGCAGGACGGGTGCGCGAAGCGCGAGCTCTCTATTCCGAGAGCTCCGTGCATCGCAGGAAAAGTGGAGATCGCGCAGCGCTCGCGTCGATCCTCATCAATCTCGGAATCGCAGACAGCATGCTGGGAGACGCAGAGAACGCCCGTCGCTCATTCCTCGAGAGCTTGGACATTTATCAGGGCCTCCGGCAGCCGTGGGGCATCGCCTCCATTTCGAACTCGCTGGGCGTGCTCGCGCTCACGAACCATGAGCTTCCCGAGGCGGAGCGCTGGTTGCAGGAGGCGTTCGATCTGTATCGCAAGATCGAGGACGACTCGGGAACAGGAAACGCCGCCCTCAATTTGGGCATCCTTTTTACACGTAAGGGAGAGAAAGCACGGGCGCGCCTGATGCTGGGGGAAGCGTTGGCCTGCGCGCGCCGGGTGGAAGAGCCCGCCATCGCGATGCGGGCAATGCTCCAGATCGCAAACTACGATCTCGAAGCGGGAGAGCTCGATCGAGTCGAAGCGAACCTGCGCGAGTGCGTCGCTCTGGCCGCTCGGATGGAAGACGTGCTGGTCCTGTTCACCGCGCTCCCCGGGCTCGCGACCGTGGCGATGCGGCGTGGCAGGATCGACGAAGCGTTTCGGCTGTTGAGCGCGGCCCAGCGACTCCGGCAAGACCATCCGATGGGCCGCGAGTCGATCGCCCACGCACATGCCGCGGAGCAAGAGCTGCGGGCGCGGGCCGGCGCTGCGGAGTTCGAGGCTCGGTGGGCCGAAGCTGCACTTCTCCCGATCGAAGAGATCCTCCGCGGATTCCCGCAAGGCTCACGACCGGGGCGCCGGAACCAGCCCTCCTGATAAGGATCGGATCCCATCACCGAAGATCACCGCCGTAACAGGGACTGCGACAAGGTCCATCGATAAGGACAGTTCGATCGTTCGCGCCGAGGCCCTCGACTGGAAGTGCATGAGCGACTCGACCCAACCGGGAGTGTTCAGCTCCCCGCACCTTGATAATGATTGAGCCCCAGTCGCCAGAAACGTAGGCACAGGTACAGGAAGACCGCGGCAACCACGGGCGCCATCCAGGGAAGGATCATCTCCACCAGTCCCGGCGCGAACGATCCGCTCGATGCGCCCACGCTGGGCGAGCTTCCGATGCCCGAGATGGCGCCCGCCTCCACGCCCGGAATCCAATCGAGCCATTGCGCCCACATCGCTTCCTTTCCCAGCGCCTCTACCGCAGGAACGTAGCTCGTGAATCCGAGCGGAACGGCGAACAGGAACAGATCGCGCAGCCAGCGTGGATAGACGGAGATCGGAAACTGCGTCATCTGCACGCCGCCGTAGGTGAAAGCGTTGAACAGCTCGCTGCTCTGCACGGTCCAGAAGCAGCTCGCGCCCGCGGCGAGAAAGAGTCCGAAGTAGATCGCGGTGGTCGAGATCATCGCGATCAACAGGAAGAGCAGCGCCTCCGGACTGCGCGCGACCGGCAGATGCACGAGCGCGACCGCCAGCGCGCCGGTCCCTTGGATGAGTCGACCGAGCTGCAGGAGCCGGATGTCTCGACCCAGAATCTGCAGCAGCGGCGGCACGGGACGGATCAGGATTCCGTCCATCGTGCCGGTGCGCACCAATTCCGGCATCGCGTCGAGACCGGTCGTGAGCAGCTCGGCAATGCCCAAGGAGATGCTCGCGACTCCGTAGAGGTAGACCACCTCCCACTTCGACCATCCTCCGATCGACTCCACGCGTTCGAACAGGAAAAGGAGCGCGATCAGCTCGATTCCGGTCCCGATCAGTTTACCCAGCATCTCGAGGAGGAACGATCGCCGGTAGCTCATCTGCTCCCGGATGGAAGCCGACGCGAGCGTCCAGTAGGACTTCGCAAAAAGGAGCAATCGTCCTCCAGCGGATTGTTCGAGCACCCCCGCTCCTTCGCGCCCCGCTGCCAGCCGACTACCCGCCATGGATGACCAGCTTCCGGACTCCCGCGGAAAGGATCGCCCGGCACAGGATGGTCAATCCGACGACCCACGCGAGCTGGATCGTCATTGCGCTCGCCAGCGCATCACCCGACAAACTTCCGAGATACACCTCGACGGGGAGATAGAGCGTGTACTCGAACGGAAGCGCCAGCGAGACCTTCTGCATTTCCTCCGGCAAGAAGCTGAGCGGAAGGATGAGCCCGCTGAAGAGGTTGCCCGCGCCGAGGAACAGATAGCGCAGCCCGCGCTCCGAACCGAGCCAGAACGCGGACACAT
>CAMPIC010000031.1 GCA_946886185.1 uncultured bacterium | reverse complement strand
CGCTCACGAAGGGACTCTTTTCCTGGACGAGATCGGGGAGATGCCGGTGGGCTTGCAGAGCAAGCTCCTGCGCGTGCTCGAGGATGGGCGCGTGCGCAGGATCGGCGGGACCAGCGAGATGCCGGTGGATGCGCGGATCATCGCGGCGACCAACGTGGATGTGGAGGAGCGCCTCGCCGCGGGTAAGCTCCGCGAAGATCTGTACTTCCGACTGAACGTGTTCACGCTCGCGCTCCCTCCCCTGCGAGAACGGAGGGACGACACGCCGATCCTCGCGCATCACTTCCTGCAGACATTCTGTGCGGAGCACGACAAGACGATCGCGGGCTTCTCCGATCTCGCGCTCGAGCTCATCAACCAGTACGACTGGCCCGGCAACGTCCGCGAGCTCCGCAACGTGATCCAGCGCGCGGTCATTCTTTGCCACGACGACGAGATTCAACCCCGCCACCTTCCTCCCGCGGTGCGTCCCACCGTGCGCCGAGAGAGCGGACCGCGCGGAACGCTCACGGTGACGGTCGGCACGACGCTCGATGACGTGGAGAAGGCGGTCATCCTGGAAACGCTCGAATCGTGCGGGGGCAACAAGACGCGAGCCGCCTCGATGCTCGGAATCACCACCAAGACGCTCTACACCAAGCTCCGTCGTTATGGACATCTGCATGGTTCACCGGCGGAGGCATCCCCTTGAAGCTCGGTTGGAGATCGCGGCATGCGCTCGCTCTCCTCGCTCTCGCACTCGTCCTGGTCGTGATCTCGTCGATCTTCGAGATCACGAATGTGCTGCGTCTAGCCACCGATCGCGCCGCGACCGAAGCGGCGCTCGCGATCGAGCCGATCCAGCAGGTGATCGCGCAGCTCTCCGAGCAGCATCCCGAAGCGACCATCGGAGAGCTGGCGCAGAATCCCCAGGTGCGGCGGGTGCTCACCCCGGCTCTCGCCTTCGCGCCCTCGGTCGCGACCATCGTGGTGTGCGATCCGACCGGGACCGCCGTGGCCCATGCAATTCCGGCGAACCGCGGGCGGCACATCGAGCGGTTGCCCAAGTTTCCGAGACCACAAGGCTTCCGCGATGCGTTCGTTCTCCTGCTGGAGCTCCGCGACCGGCAGAACTACGAAATCTCCGCGAATTTGGTCCGGGGCGAGAGGGACTTCGGATCGGTCCGGGTACACATCTCGGGAACGCTCCTGGGAGACGAGGTGCGCCGGGTGCTCCGGCGCGGCCTGGTGACGGCGGGAATCGATATCCTCCTGGCGGTCGGAGTCGGATTGCTCCTCGGGAGGATGGTCGCGGGTCCGGTCCGGCTCCTCGAGCAAAGCGTGGTCGCGATCCGCGAAGGGCGCACCGATCCGATTCCGGACAAGGGCATCGACATGTTCGAGCATCTCGCCCGGGAGCTGAGCATTTTGCGGGATCGCGTCCAGATGGAGCCCCGGGTGCTCGCGAGCGTCGGGCAGCTCGCCACCGGCATGGCCCATGAGATCCAACAGCCGATCCAGGCGGTCAAGTTCGCGGTCAGCGCGCTGCGGGATGCTCGGAACATGTCGGGGGATGAGGTGGACAGTTATGTAGAAACGGCCAAGCAGGCCGTGGATCGGCTCCACAATTCGGTCAACGGATTCCTCACCGTGGTGCGCCTGAAGCCGATGCAACTGAGCGACGTCGACCTCAATGAAGTGCTCACGGAGGTGCGCGACGAGCTGGAGACGGAAGCCAATCTGAGCGGACTCGAACTCGACCTTGATCTCGATCCCGATGTGATCGAAACTTACGCGGACGCGCAGGTCCTTCGCCAAGCCGTCGGGAACTTGGTCAAGAATGCGATCCAGGCGACGCCATCCGCGGATGGAAGAATCAAACTGCGCAGCCGGTATGAGTCCAGATCAGTGGAGGTGTCGGTCGAGGACACCGGTCCGGGCATCGCGCCGGAGCTGAAAGAAAAAGTGTTCAACTTCAGCTTCACCACCAAGGAACGAGGCACCGGCGTCGGGCTAGCGATCGTGCGGCAGGCCGCGGAGATCCACGGCGGCGTGGTGCGGCTCGAATCCCAGGTGGGCCACGGAACCTCCATCGTGATCCGACTCCCCGTACGTTCGGCATCATCTCAAAACTCGCGCTCATGAAAACAGTGGTACCCAACTCTGCCGGCCTTCTCGCCGGATCGTGCCTCGCGCTCCTGCTAGGCGGGTGTGTGATGTGGCCCCAATTCGGTGAGCCGGGGTTCGTCGGCCCACCCGAGTCGCCGATTCTCACCGCGGAACAATCGCCGACCGACCGCGCCCGCGACAATTCCGGGATCACGCATCTACCGGGACAGGGCGCGGACCAGGCGGACATCCAACTCATCTTTCTCCCTCGCATCTATCCGGAAGCGCGAGAGCCGCAGCGCAGCCGCGCGCCCCAGCCGCGCGCTCTTGTCGAAGCGCCAGCCTTGCCGACGGACTCGCTCTCGTCCTCGGCGAGCGACTCGGTGCCGGCTGCCGCGAAACCTCCCGTGACCGTGGCGCCGCGAGGAGTGGAGGCTGAGGAACGTGACGTGCGCGCCGATCTCGCCGAGGCTCAACGGCTATTGCGCGGGTTCGACTCTCTCGATCTGATCCGATCCGACAAGGAAAAGCTGCGCACCGTCTACAGCCTCATCGCGCAGGCGGAGGATGCGCTGGAACGCCGCGACGTCGCTCCGGCCGCCGGGCTCGCCCGGAAGGCGCGTCTTCTCGCCGAAGAGCTCGGATCTCCGTAGGGACTACGATGGAGTGTGGAGCGTGAACGCGGCTCCGAAGTTCGAGATCCATCTCGACGAGAACGAACGGATCGCGATCATGAAAGCGGAAGTCGCGGAGGGCTTGCGGCGCCCTTTGCGGCAAATTCCGCCTAAGTTCTTTTACGACGCCACGGGCTCACGACTCTTCGAGCGCATCACCGAGCTCCCGGAGTACTACCTGACGCGCGCTGAGCGCGCGCTGCTCGAGCAGACCGCCCCGGGTCTGGCGATGCGGTGCGGATGCAGCGAGCTTCTCGAGCTCGGCTCGGGTTCCTCCGCGAAGACCCGCGTCCTCCTGGATGCGATGCGGCAAACCGGCCAACTGGAGCGCTACGTTCCCTTCGACGTGAGCGAGACGATCCTGCGCGAGACTGCCAGTCACCTGCGCGAGGAGTATCCCGATCTCTCCATTCATGCCGTGGTGGGAGATTTCACGCGCCACCTCCCATTGATTCCTCGATCGGACCGGCGTCTCGTGGCATTCCTCGGGAGCACCATCGGCAACTTCGAATGGAACGCCGCGGTGGCGTTGCTGCGCGACGTGGCCGGCGTCCTCGGATCCGAAGGACGTTTCCTCCTGGGCACCGATCTCGTGAAGGAGCGGTCGATTCTGGAAGCGGCGTACAACGATTCGGAGGGCGTCACCGCGGAGTTCAACCGGAATGCTCTGCGAGTGCTCAATGCGCAGCTCGGCGCTGATTTCGCGCCGGAGCAGTATGAGCATGTCGCGTTCTTCGATGCCGAGAGCTCGTGGGTAGAGATGCGGCTGCGCTCGAAACGCGATCAGAGGGTTACGATTCCCGAGATCGAAATGGTTCTGGACGTGACCAAGGGAGAGGAGATCCGGACCGAGATCTCCTGCAAGTACACCCGGGACGGCGTGGAACGCCTCCTGCACGCTTCCGGCTTGAAGATGGTGGAGTGGATCCCCGACGCGGAGGCTCGATTCGCGCTGTCACTCGCCGCGCGCGAGTGAGCATCTTCAACGAACGATTCCCACCGCAAGGCCCGCGAGCACGATCGCGCCGCCAATTCCTTCCATGGGAGTGGCGCCGAAGGTAAACATGCTCGGGATGGCGATCGCCAAAATGGCTTTGGAGGTCGTCGTCAGCGGCGGATTCAGGAATATGGTCAGGCCGACGGTGGAAGCGGGTAGATGGCGTAGCAACCAGGTCCAGGTCGCGAATCCAACCACGGTCGCGAGAAGCGAGAGATACAGGACCGCCGCCCAGCCACTTCCGTTGAGCGCGAGCATCTCCGGACCGCCGATCCACGGAAGCACGAGCGTTCCCGGAACGGAGCCGAACACCAGCGCGAGAAAGGTCCAGTGCACCGGATCCACCGTTTTGGTCATGGGCTTGGTAAGGACGGAGAAGCAGGACCAGGAAAGAGGAGCGAGCGCCGTGACGGCGACCACGGCGGGGTAGGCAGCCGATGCTCCGCCGCGGCGCGCGAAGCTGATCACTCCCATTCCCACCATGCAAAGGACCAGACCGATCCCGCGCCGGACGGTGAGCTTCTCTCCGAGAAAGAGGATCGAGAAGCTCAAGATGAAGATGGGAGCGAGCGTGGTGGTGAGTGACGCGACCGGAGCCGGCACACCGTGTTGCTGTCCGAAGTAGAGCGCGCAGTTGTAAAACGGCACCGCCATCGCGCCTGCCACGGAGAGTCGTCGCCAGTGGCGGCGCACCACGCGCACCGTGTCCGGCCAACGCCGCGGCAACACGCAATAGATCAGGCAGATGGGCAGCACGGGAACGAACCGTGCGACCGTGAGCGACATCCAGTCGAATTGCGCCGGTCTCGTTTCGGCTCCCAGGAGATAGCTGATGGCGATGAAGGTGTTGCTCCAGATGAGGAACAACAGGAGCGTGGCCGCGCCCAGAATCCAACCAGAAGGTTCGGAACGGCCGGAATCAGCATCCGTGCCCGAGGTACGTGCTCCGGCGGGATCGGCGACGGGAACCGATCTGGTGTCCGCAGAAAGGTCATTCGTTTCCATCGGCCGGGATTCTCCGCTCTTCGTCCACCACATCCTCGAACCACGCACGCAGCCATTCGCCCACGCTCCACGCCTGCGCGATCGCGCCTCTTGCGGCGTGAGGGGGATCGCCGTCGAACAGCTCCGGCAGAGTCCCGACACAGAGTCCGTTGCGGCGATCGGCCACCCTCTCGAGGTATGCGCGGGCGCGTTTCCGTCCATTCCGCCCTCCGAAACGGACGAGCGCGCATGCATATGGCCCCGCCAGCCATGGCCAGACCGTCCCCTGATGGTAGGCCCCATCCCGAGAAGCGGCGTCTCCTCGATACCGCCCCCGGTACGCAGGGTCGTCCGGGGCCAGGGTCCGCAAGCCGAACGGCGTGACGAGCTTGGATTCAATCACGCTCAGCACGCGCCGCGATTTCGGCGCCGACAGGAGCGGCGTGACCAGCGAAAGCGCGAAGATCTGGTTCGGTCGTATGCTCCCGTCGTCTCCCGCCGGCCCGTCCACGACATCGAAAAGGCACTCCGGCTCCGGATTCCAGAAACGAGCTTGAAATCTTCGCTTGGTGCTCCGGAATCGCCGCTGGAGCGCGGCGCCTTCTTGCTCGTCCCCCAGCAGGTTCTCCAGCTCGGCGAGGACGAAGAGCGCATTCAACCAGAGAGCGTTGATCTCGACCGGCTTGCCGATGCGCGGCGTGACGACGTGATCCTCTATCTTCGCGTCCATCCAGGTAAGCTGCAGTCCCGGCTCGCCGGCGTGAACCAATCCATCCTCATCGACGCCGATTCCAAAACGGGTGCCCTCGAGATACGCGGTCACGACCGAGCGCAAAGCAGGCAGGGCCTGTTCGCGAACGAACTTCGCGTCGCCCGAGCACTGCAGGTACTTGTAGACCGACCAGAACATCCATAGCGCGGCGTCCGCGGTGTTGTACTCCGCCGGCGTCCCGCGCTCGGGAAACCGGTTCGGGATGAGCCCCTCATCGATCCGATCGATGTACGTGCCGAGAACCTCGCGCGCCTCGGCGTGCCGTCCGGTGACCAGACAGAGGCCTGGAAGCGAGATCATCGCGTCGCGCCCCCAATCGGCGAACCAGGGATAGCCGGCGACGATGGTGCACGCGGCGTCCCTTCGCACCACGAACTGATCGGCCGCGAGCACCAGCTGTCCCACCGCCGAGCTCGCGTCCACACCTGGTACGAGAAGCCCTCGGCGCCTCGATTCTTCCTCCGCCCACAGCCGGTGCGGATCCATTTCCGGAGCGAGCGCGCCCACGCCCGAGGCCGGGGCCAGAGAGATCATCACCGTGATCCGATCCCCCGCGAACGCAGGCACGTGGAGCGCTCCCGGAGTCCACAGATCCTCCTCGAAGTCGTATCCCCGCGCGCGCTCTTCTTCGTACTGGAAGCGATACCACCAACGGGGATCCTCGACGAAGTCGGCGCGTGGCGCGAAGATGCGCAGCGCCAGATCTCCCACCGCGGGAATCGCCACCCACAGAGTCGATCCATCGAAATGCGCATGCCGAGGATGCAGGCGCACGTCGGTCCGCGCCACTCGCCGAAGCTCATGCACGTCGCGAGCGGCGATGAATGGGCGAAGCTCGAGAGAGAACGCGCGATCCGCTCGCTCCACCGAGTAGTCGATCAGCACGGCGCCGTATCTGTGAAGAGCGGCGATGCGTTTGCGCAGTCGCACACCGAGCGCCTCGTAAACGAAGTCGGGAAAGGGATCGCGCGCGAACGAGACGAGATGCAGATATCCCGCCGGGCTCACGCTGCCGGGAAACTGGCAGCATCCCAAGTCGACGCGGGACTCCGCCCGCGCGATCGTCTCGTCCAATCGCGAAAGCAGGACCATGCGCTCCACCGGCGGGGACATCGCAGTCACGAAGAGCCCGTGATAGCGGCGCGTGTGCATGCCGGAGAGCGTGGAGGAGCTCCAGCCGCCCAGCCCGTCGGTCTCCAGCCATTCCAGACGGCTGGAGCGACTCAGATCACGCAGAACTTCCGAATCGAACCGCGATGCCAACCGATTTGCCTTTTGGTCGAGCGGAACCGCTCGAAGATGGAGCTAATACAGGCGCAGGACCTGGCCCGGATGGATCGTACTCTTGCTGCCCAGCCGGTTCCAACGGCGGAGGTCGGAGACGGTCACATGGTGGCGGCGCGCGATGTTCCACAGCGTGTCCCCCTGCTGGACGCGGTGGGAGCGCGCTGCAGGAGGAGGCGGTTCCGGCGGCGCTGCCGCGAGCTCGGCGCGCGCTTCCTCGACCAGGTGCGCGAGCGATGGGCCCCTGCCGAGAGCTTCCGGATCGAGCGCGGGCGGGGACGGAATCGAATCCGAGAAGGTTGTGATGACCTCGGCGGCGGCACTGTTCTCCGGCGATGGGGCTGCGATGAGCTGGGTCGCGCTACCGCTTCCGGGCAACGCGGCCGTGATGCTCGGTTGCGCGGTGGCGCCCGCATTCTTTGCTCCCGCGGCGTTGTCCGGAAGCGGCGGAGCCAGATCCTGGGCTGATGCGTCCGTCACGAAGAAATCGGCGACCTTGGGAAGCGAGGAGCTCGAAGGCGGAGTCGACGCAGCATGGAGAGGCCGATCGCCCGACTCCGGCTCGCTCGATGGCGACGCTGCGGGTCCGAAAGAAGGCACCCGGAGAACCTGTCCGGCCTTCAATCTGCTCGGGTCCGCGATTCCGTTGTGCTCCGCCAGCAAGCCGGCCGTGGTCCCCGCGCGGCGAGCGATTGCGTGTAAGGTCTCTCCCCGCTGCACGCGATGGGTTCCGCTCCAGGGTCCCGCCGCCGGGAGGGGAGTGCGGCTCGCGAGAGCCGCGTCCAGCGTCGTCCCGCCGGCTGGAATCCGGAGCACTGCGCCCGAACGCAGGAGTGTGCTCTTCCCCATATCGTTCGCATCCTGGATCGCGCGCACGGTCGTCCCATACTTGCGCGCCAATGCGCCCAGGGTGTCCCCGCGTTTCACGGAATGTTCCTGATAGAGAGTCCGGTGCTCGGGAGGAATCGCGGCCAGCTGTTTCCTCGTGCGCTCGGCAAGCTGTGCCGGAACCCGCACGGCGTACTTCCCTCGCGGAGTGCGATGCTTCAGCAAGGCCGGATTCAGCGTCTGCAGCTCCTCGAGGTCGCAGCCCGCACAGACCGCGATGACCCGTAAGTCGGTCGGAATCTCCACGTCGACGACATCGGACTCGACTGGATGATCGGTGTCCTCCACCAGCCCGAAATCAGCCGGCGATTTGGATAGAATCGACGCCGCCAAGATCGCGGGAACGAAGTTGCACGTTTCCGTCCGCAGCGCGCCCCTCTTCGTAATCTCCCAATAGTCCGAGGAGCCGGTGTTGCGAATCGCACGGTCCACGTTCCCCGGCCCCGCGTTGTACGCGGCGAGAGCGAGGTGCCAGTCGTCGTACTTTTCGTAGAGGTTGCGCAGGTAATGGGCCGCCGCGCGCGTCGACTTCTCCGGATCGAGACGCTCGTCCACGTCGGCATCGCATCGCAACCCGAGGTCCCGCGCCGTACCCGCCATGAACTGCCAGAGCCCGACCGCGTTCGCATGCGAGCGCGCGTTGTATCGAAAGCCGCTCTCCACGTGCGCAATGAAGGCAAGATCCTGCGGAACCCCCTCCTCGCGGAAGATCTCGCGGATGCGCGGCATGTATCGGCCCGATCGCTGCAGGCTGCTTTGGAAACTCTTGCGCGAGCGGCCCGAGAACTCGTCGATCCAGGTGAGGACACGGCGATTCATCGTCACCGGGAAGTCGATCCCGTCCTCGAAAGAGCTGATACGCGCTTGTGTGACCGTGGCCAAGCTGTCGGAAATATCGGGTACGGCCGTCGAGGTCAGCGAGCTGTCGATCTCTTCGGACGATTCGGCGCGGGGGGATTTCGGATCGGTCGTTTGGCTGTTGTGGGATCGTTGCGAAAGGTCGTCCGAGGACGTCGGGTTTGGCGAGGCGGGCGCGCGCAGTTTCGGTGGCGGTGCACATCCGATTGCGAACGCCAGGCAGGCCAGCAGAAGATAGCTGAAGCGCATTGGGACGGACGATAGGTAACCGCATCGGCGATCGCAACGGGAAAAACGATCCAGGGGGGAGCCCGTCATGAAGCTCGAGGTCACGAGCACGATTCGAACCAAGTGGACTCTTCTTGCCACGCTGGCCGCGTTCACTCCTTTCGCGACGGGGTGCGCCGCGGGTCGAACCATGCTGTACCCGAAGGCCCGGATCGAGAGCGTCTCGCTTGGCTCCGTCGATCTCCAATCCGCCACCATTCAGTTCGGCGTTGCGGTGGAGAATCCATACAGCGTGAGCTTACCGGTGGCGGGCCTGGATTTTGCACTCTCCACGAAGGGAAAGAAGTTCCTCGAAGGCCAGGCCGATATCGAGCAGACGATTCCAGCCCTCGGAGAGGGATTGGTACAAGTGCCCGTTCGCGTGCCCTTCATCGAGATCTACGAAGTGGTCTCCGGCCTCGAGCTGGGAGCGACCATTCCATACGATGCAGACCTCGGTCTCCGCGTGCAGACTCCCTTGGTCGGAACAGTTCGCCTTCCGATGAGCGCGCAGGGAGAAATCAAGCTGCCAGGGCTTTGACGTTGTCGTTTTGTGCCGTACTACTTGCCGTCGCTCACGCGGGCACATGCTCGAAGCTGGTGAAGATGGTCTGCGGCAGATCGTCATACACCTGGATCTGCCAGTCGCGCCCTTGTCCATGCTGTGTCGCCAACTTGATCTCGCCGAACCTTTGCCACCCATCCCACGGAAGCGTGAACTTCGGCTTGGCGTCTGACGCGTTCTCATAGAACGACCATTGGACGACGAGGCTGCTTTCCCGATCGACGATGACATCGTATCTACTTTTTGGGTTGGGGCCGACCCCGTCGAACGTCATCGTCAGGACATCCGCCTTCTTTCCGTTCCCGAGCGTCCGCTCCCCTGCGTACGCCAGCTTGACACCGGGATCACGCAGTTTGTACGGCATGAACATCCAGTAGGAATCGCTCAGCCACGACGTATAGCCACGCGACAGGTAGTTCGCCAGAGTGGCCTCGTCGGCGATCGTCTCACCCGCCTTTTGCACCTGGCCCAATTTGGTGTCGACGTTCAAGAGAGTCACGACGTCATTGGATTCGATGCGAATGTCGCCCGTCCACCTGTCCCAGTAGTATTGGCGGACGCCCATGAACTTCCATGAGACGTAGCGCGTGTCGTTCCACGCGCGCTCCCCTCCCAGCGCGTCCATCACCTTGTCGGCGATTCGTGCGGAGCGTTCGTCGGCGGTTCCCCGCTCCTTGGAAACGGCCGGCTTGGAGTCGCGCGAGGCTGCTGTTTCCGAGGCCCCTTTCTGCTCGCTCTGGCACCCGCTCCACGAAAGCGCTCCGGTCAGGATCAAACATGAGAGCGCTGCGCGCGCTGCGTGGCGCGAAAGGGATCCGCCACGCGGCCGGGCCGACACTTGCTGGACTGGGATTGGGCGCATTGTTTTCGATCCTCCTCGCGAGCCCCAAGTGTTTCTGTCGAAGACCGCCACTTCCAGGAACCACAACCGCCGGGCATCCTGGCCTGCTCGATCGGGCTCAGACGCTGGAAGCGAACGGCGTTCCAGCTGTCACCTCCTCAGGAGGTGGCGTTGCTCTCGACGCGCTCCTTCATGACCGTGGCCACGTGCTTCCAGGTCTGCTGATCCATCATATAGAGAGTGACCAGATAGAGCTCGACGTGCGAAGCGGGATACTTTTCGAAGAGCAGGTCGATTGCCTTGCGCATCTTCTCTTCCTCGGGCGGATCGCACTCGAACTCGGCCTCGATCAAGCCGTCTTCGTGCGGGATCTCCAGCGAGTCGAGGAAGGAGGCCATCATGTCCTTGCGCCGCTCGAGGTGGAGCGCGAGCAAGAGCGACGAGACCAGCGACTGCTCCGGCCTGACGGCGCGGGCGAGCACCTTGATGCGCTCCGCGAGGGGCATCTTGCGCACGGCAACTGGGCGGAACTTGAGCGCGCCCGCGATCGCCAACTCCGCCTCCAGTTCCACCGGGTCATTTTCCCAATCATGGCTGTAAAGCGCGCCGGCCGCGTCCATGCGCGTCTCGGGATCGAGCTTCAGCCAAAGTCGGGTCGGTGTGAGTCCTTTGCCGATGATGGCGGACCATAGTTCCATGATCACTCCTCGCGGGTCGGCCGATGCCGAGCCGAAATAATCGATGATGCGATGCGAGCCCGGGTTCGGAATGCAAACAAGCGCGAATCATATCGAAAGGGGCCCACGGCAGCCAACAGGCAAGGGCAGGAGGCGGAGCTGCGGGCAATCGCGCATGGCGAGGCGGTCAGGGTCCGGCGGGGGACAGAGCCCGGATCTCTCCTCGCTATCCGCCGATCCAGCTTCCCGCAAAGGCGAGCGAGGCTCGACAACCGAGCCATGGCAACGGGACGATCAGTGCTCGATCGGCGGCTGGATCCGGCCCGGTCCTGCGGGCTGGAGTGACGATGGCTCTCCGACCTCTCCTTCCCGGTTGTGTTGCATTAGAGCATCCTTGCGGCTCCACCGCTCCTGGATCCACGCGCGGACTGCATCCCGATATTCGGGAGAATCGCCGTCGGACCGGCTCGTGAGCCGTGACGGAGGATCCACTCGATCCACGTCGACCTCGATCCACGGAATCTGCCCGGATACGAACCTCCAGAAGTCGACTCCCGAAGCGGGGTAGGCAATCGTCACATCGAGGATGGCGGAAAGGCGCTCGCCCATCGCCGCCAGGACCAGCGCCAATCCTCCTGACTTGGGACGTAGAAGCGCACGATACGGCGACTCCTGCTCCACTCGCTTCTCCTCCGAGAAGCGCGTCCCTTCCACGAAGTTCACCAGCGTGACGGGTGCGCGTTGGAACTTCTCGCAGGCGCGGCGGACAGTGTCCAGGTCTCGACCTCGATCCTCGGGATGACGCTCCAGATGCTCGCGCGAGTACCGCCGCATCGCCGGAAAATCCAACGCCCAGAGCGCGATTCCGAAGAAAGGGAGCCAGAGCAGCTCGCGCTTCATGAAGAATCGAAAGAACGGCACCTTGCCGTGCAGGGCGATGAACAGCACCAGAATGTCCACCCACGATTGATGGTTCGCGATGATCAGGTACCACTCGTGACGGCCGAGGCGCGCGACGCCCGCGATACGGAAGCGGGTCGGCAACATCGCGCGCAGGACATCCCGGACGACGAATCCCCACAACCTCGCGATCGCGAGGAGCAGGTGAATGCAGATCCGGCGCAGCGGCCTCCACGGCACGAGCAGTCGGATCAAGGCGAGAGCATAAAAAGGAACGAAGCAGAGCAAGCTCGTGAGGACGATCGGGAGGAGCACCCCGACGGCGGTCAACCAGGCGCGCGGACCACGGCGCGCCCTGATGCCCGGCTTCCGTCCCTCATTCGCCGATTCCGTCCTTCGGGCCCGAATCAGTTTTCTTCGCCCGCTTGGTTCACGCTGTTCCACTCCGAGCTCAGAAG
>CAMPIC010000030.1 GCA_946886185.1 uncultured bacterium | reverse complement strand
CATTGTTGAGGTCGTTGCCGCGGCCGCTCAGGATCTCGTAGTTCCGCTCGGCAAGCGGTGAGGCGCCGCCCTCTTGCGCGATGAGCCCCAGGTCGAGATAGAGCGCGATGTCCGCGGTGGAGAGAGTGTCGAGGTCGGCCAGGTAGAGGATCGATCCCTGATCGTTGAAAGCCGACTCGTGAGGATCGGTGCCGAAATCGAGGATCGGCCTGCTCTGACCGGGAAGGATGTCGCCCTCTTTCGCGAGCACCGTCTCGGTCAAGAGGGTCCCATTCTCGTCCACGTCGGCGATGACGAGAGCTCGATCGACGGTGGAGGCGATGGTGGTGTCTTCCACGCTCGCCACGATCATGAGCTGATCGAGCGCGTTGATCTTGACGTCGAAGAATCCGATGTAGCGCGTCCCCGGCGCGAACACCGGTGAGGTCGAGACGTCTCCTTCCTGGATCACGAGAGTCGTGTCCAGGTAGACGCCGGTGTCGTCATTGGTGCCGGCGGTGCCGTTGAGGAACAGGTTCCAGCCGCTCTGTCCATCCTCGCTCAGGTTCACGGAATCGAAACTATCGATCGTCGAGCCGGGAGGGTCGGACAGCGGATGTTCTTCGCGGAGGTAGAGCTCGCCGTCGCGCAGCATCGCGCCGTCGAGGTCGCCGTCCGCGAAGTCGGTGTCGACTTCGACGAGGGTCGTCCCGCTCGAGTTGATCGCGACATTGTCGATGCGCGTGACGTTGCCCACTCCCGCGACCGCTTCCCCTTCCAGCACGACTGTTTCTACCGTGATCTCACCCGCCTGGAGCGAAACGGGCACCGCGAGAGCCAGAACGAACATGGGGATGACGCGCATGGAGACCTCCTGGAGATGTCATTCCGAGGCTGAAGCCATGGAGATCCTGCGGCGCCGATCCTGCGGGGACGTGCGGATCTGTCGCCTCTCCGTGGCGAACTGGGAGTCACAGTTTCGGTGAAACTGCCGATCCAGGCAAGCGGGGAAGCACGGCTTCCCAAAGGGGGCACCCGCTCGGACCGAGCAGTCAGAAACGGATGACCCGCGCGAGCGCCACGCAGTCACAGTCACGGCGGCGGGGATTTGCAGGAATCGCGCGCGCGGGCTTCGGGGGAGACGTAGAAGTCCGAGAGCGATGGGCGGGAGCCGCAAGCGCATCAGGGCCGGGAGGCGCGGTCGCGGACGGGTGATATCAGGTCACGATCGGTCGGGAACGTCTCAGGAGTCGCCCACGGTCTCGAGGAGCTCGGGGAATCTCGGATCCTTGCGCAGCGCCTCCAGCTCCGGATCGCGGTTGAGCTGGAGAAAGTCGTCATAACCGCGGCTGATGGCGCGCCGGATCGCTTCGAACGATCCATCCACGTCGCCGCTCCGTGAGAGAGCGCACCCCTTGTTGTAGTAGACCTCGGCGGAACCATTTCCATCGCGGATCAGCTCTTCGGCTGTCGCCAGGGCACGCTCCAGTTCGCCGGCCTCGAGGTACAGACTCACCAGGTGGCCCCGAATGTAGACGTCGCCCGGCAGGTGCTGCAGCGCAGTCTCGAACTCGCGCAGGGCGGTGACGTAGTCTCCGCTCGCACCGGCCACGCTTCCCAGATCGCGCCGCCGAATTCCCTCGATCCTCGAGCTCGACGCCTCGAATTGGAGCAGCGTGCGCGCTTCTTCGAGGAGTCGCAGATCGATCGCCACTTCCGCCAGCGCCAGGCGCGCACCTTCATCGTTCGGATGGGCGGCCACCCGATCGTGCGCCGCGAGATAACGGCGGACCCGCTCTCCCAGCGGCGAGAAGGTGTTGGTTCCTCCGACGCGATCGGCCAGCTCGCGAAAGGTGAGGAGCGCATCTTCCGGCCGGCGCATGAGGAGCTGGGTCCTCCCGATCTCCTTCATCGCGAACTCGCCGTGCGTCGGGTCGTTCGAGATCTCCCGCAGCTTCTCCAGCGCCTCGGGATAACGGCCGAGCTCCTGGTAGACCATCGCGACGTTCTTCTTGCAGGTGGAGCTGTTGGGCGCGAGCTTGGCCGCCTCCTCGAGATGGACGAGCGCCATCTCGGGCTGCTCGAGCTCTTCGTAACCCCGCGCCAGATTCATCCGCGCGATGACGTTCTCGGGATGATGGGAAATCACGCGCTCGAGATGCTGCACCGCATCCGCGAACCGATCCTCGTGGAGCGCGGTGAGCCCGTCATCGAAGTCGGGCAGGAACGGCTTCAGGTCCTTCGGATCGGGCAGATTGAACTCACCGTGCGGATCCATCTCCGCCGCGAACTCCCCGCCTCCGAGATAGCCGAGGCTCTGCAGTCGCTCGATCTCTTCCTGGCTGATGGCGCGGGCGCTCTCCACGTCCACTCCGGCGCGACCGCGCAGCTCGTCCAGTCGATCTCGATACGCGATCCCGGTGTCGGGATAGGTCGGGAGCAGATCGATCGTCTCGCCGGGATCGCGACGCACGTGGTAGAGCTCCGGCCGGGGCGCGTGGATGTACTTCCAGCGCTGCGAGCGCAGACTGAAGATCTGGCTGAAGTGGAAATCGTAGGCGGGGAAATACGTCTCCGAATAGACATAGCTCCGCGGATTGGAGACGTCGCCCGCCAGAATCGGGATCAGATCGTGGCCATCGAGACTGTCGGGAACGGCGAGGCCCGCCATCGCGAGGAGCGTCGGTGTGATGTCCTCGGTCGCCACCAGCTCCTCGACGCGGCGTCCCGCCCATCGGTGGTCGGGAAGCACCAGCATCATCGGCACGTGGATGGTCTCGTCGTACAGGAAGACGCCATGCTGAGGCTCGCCGTGATCGAAGAGTCCTTCGCCGTGGTCGCCCGTGATCGCGATGCCGGTGTGATCGAGGAATCCTCGGCTCTGGAGCTCGCCGAGGAACCAGCCGACCGCCGCATCGAGCCCCGCGATCTCCTGATCGTAGGGGCTGAGCTCCTCCATGCTCCGGAACGGCTCCGGCGGAGTCCAGGGGAGATGGGGGTCGTAATAGTGGATCCACAGGAACCAGGGACGGGTCTGATCCAGCGACTCGATCCAGCGCAATGCGCGGCGGCTCGTGAGGAGTCCGGGACGCTCTCCCAGGAGCCGGTCATCGTAGGTCGTGAAGCCCTGGCTCGTTCCGTACTCCGTGTCGAGCACGAACGCGCTCACGAACCCTCCGGTTTGATATCCCGCCGCCAGCAGATGTTCGGCGACCGTCTCGAAATGAGGCGCGAGCGTGAACATTCCGTTGTCGCGCACTCCGGTGCGAAGAGGGGAGAGCCCGGTGAGGATCGTCGAGTGCGACGGGAGGGTGATCGGCACCGACGCGATCGCGTTCTCGAAGAGGACGCCACGGGCGGCGAGGCTGTCCAGTGCTGGAGTGATCGCGGCCTCGTAGCCGTAGCACCCGAGTCGATCGGCGCGAGTCGTGTCGAGGGTGATCAGAATCAAGTTGGGGCCCGTCTCGGAGCGATCCGGGCTGCCACAGCCGAGGATGAGAAGCATGCCGGCCAGGACGGGGATGCCGGCGCAATGCCGGGCCAGGATGGGGATGCGAGCGCAATGCCGGGCCAGGATGGGGATGCGAGCGCAATGCCGGGCCAGGATGCGACGTCGCGCGATCGTGTTCACGAGGCGGCCGACGCGGGCGGCGCGAGCCGCTCGGGGAACAGCTCCAGTCCGCGTGCCTTGCGCTCTTGCGCGAGAATCCCCTCGAGGAACGCGTCCGTCTTGTCGGCGCGAACCTCCCCTTCTGCGAGCGGCAGGGCTGCCTCCCTGGGGAGCAGCTTTCCCTCCTTGCGATAGTTGCAGCGCAGGATCGCGACTCCCTCCTCCAACTCGATCAGATTTCCCAGCTCTCCGGTCTGCATCGTAGATGCGACTTCAATGAGCGGCTCCAACATCGAGTCGCGGGGGGGCAAGGACAGGTCGATGAGGCCGGTGTCCCGGGAAAAGAGCACGGTGCTGTCCTGGGCCGCCAGGCTCGCAGCCGCCTGGAACCAGGGGCGCAGGTCGTCCGCGCGATGCTCTTCCAGAAAACGCGCGGCCGCGTCACGCCGGTCCCTGGGAAAGATGAGATAGGCGAACGCGACTCGTTCCGGCGTCCGGTACCGCTCGGGGGCCGCTTCGTATTCCGCGATCGCTTCGTCCGGTGTCACCTGGATCGCGGGCGCGACCACGCGATCGAAGTAATCGTCGAGGTACCCTTCCTCTTCCTGGCGCGACAGCAGCTCTGCGAGCTCGGGGCGTTGTTCGAGGCCGCGCCGTATCGCCTCTTCTCGTAGGAAAAGATGGCGGATCCGCCTGCGGATCTCCGCCACCCGTTGCTCCAGGGTCGGGCCCGACGGCCAAGAGAGCGAGTTGACGGCGTTGAGGCTCTCCATGAAGTCGGCCGCGGTCCCCGTATCTCCATAGAACACGTAAATGGGGAGCGAGCGTTCCTCCGGCGCGAGCAGCCAGGTCGGCGCCTTCCAGGACATCAGCACCTTCTCGTTCGCTTTCGGCTGCTCCGCGCTGAGCGAGTCCCAGTAGGAGTCGAAGCGGCGGCTCAGCAGGGGAAGATTCTCCTCGAACAGATGATATCCCGCGGCTCGGCTCAGAGCGTCACGCCGCGCCTCCACACTGTCTTCCGCGCAGAGCGTGTGCGCCATGACCGCGATGCGGCTCCGATGCGCCGGCTCGAGCTCGACCTGCTCGAATCCGAGAAACTTTACGATCCAAAACCCCTTGCGGGTCGCTATCGGAGCGGTGAACTGATTCGGCCGGAGCTCTGCCAGGAAGATCGTTCGGACGACCTCGCGCGGCAGCTTGATCGGGGTCACGGCTCCGAGATCGAGGGTGGAGAGCGGCTCGTCCGACTGGATCGCGTATCTCTGGTACGCCTCTTCGAACGGCAGTCCGTGCAGGAGCGCCTCGTAGCATCGCTCCGCTTGCTGTTTGTTGGGCGGCACGATCCTCTGAAGACGCGCGGCCCGCTCGAGGCGTACCAACATCCGATTCTCGTCCGCCTCTGTCGGGTCGACCTTGCCCAGAAACTCCCGAAAGAGCGACCCGGCGAGCCACTCTTCCCGCATGACCAGGAGCCTCCGTTGCGATTCCCAGCTGGGGTTCGCAATCGCGCGTTCGGCCACTCCGCGGAGGAGCTGCGCGTTCACCACGTCGGAGAGAAACTTCTGCCGAAGCTCGGGAGAAGCCTCCTCGAACGGCAATTCGGGGTTAACCCTGACAAACTCCCCCATCAACTCATCGCGGGTCAGGGCCCAACCATCGTTGGTCCGTGCGACCACCGCATCGTCCATCGACGCCTCGGGGGCGCATTGGAGGAGGGAGCTTGCCGCGGCGCCCGCCGCCAGCAGAAGGAGGAGCGCGCCGGCGAAGCGCCGGACTTGTTTTGTTACAATGGTTTCCACGGTCTTGAACTCGCCAGCCTAGAAAACGGTGGGGCCGCGGTCAAGCGATTCGATCGCTCGGTTACGGTCGCCCCTCGCGGACGTACTCTCTGCACTCGACCGCGGAATTCGCCAGTCATGGCGTCCAAATAGATCATGATTTCCGCCGTAGCATAATTATATCACCGTTGACGATTACCCTCAGATCTAGCTAAAATCATATCGCCTTTCGCGAGGGGGTCCATGTGGAGCTTTCCGGGAAGGTGGACACAACACTTATCGTGGAGAGGAAGACGTCTCATGAAGCAAATGCTCACGATTCTCGCCTTGGCGGCGGTCGCGGCCGCGCCAGCCAGCGCGCGTGAATTCCTCCCGTTCACCGGAACTCCCCAGCCCGAGCCGGAATCCGTTTCCGAAGTGGTGCTGGAGTATGACGGTGGCGCGAGCTACCTCGGATCGTTCGGGGGTTACTACGGATGGACTCAGAACACCGTGGTGAACTTCGAAGCGCCCGCCGGCGGCCCGTGGCTGCTGGATGAAGCGCAGTACTACGTGTATTCCTACGGACCTGGTGGCGGCCGTCCCGCCGAAGTGTGGAACATCAGCGCGCTGGGCGCCGCTCCTCTGAGCGTGGCGGCCAACTCGATCAACTACACGCCCCCGTCGAGCGCGTCTGGTTTCCAGACCGTGGACATCTCCGGTTATGGACTGAACTACAACTCCGGAGATCTCTTCGGCGTTGGAACGGCCATCAACCCGGGTGACGTGATCGCTCTGTTCTACGCGTTCGACGACGCCAATCCAGGATACTCGTGGTCGTTCTTCTACGGCTCCTGGTATGACGACACGAACGCCTACGGCTTCGACGACGGAATCCGCGCTGGAGTCAGCGGCGGTCCGACGCCGGTGATCGAGACCACCTGGGGTGGCGTGAAGTCGCTCTACAACTAGTCGCGATCGAGCCGGCCGTACAACCAACGGCTAGCCTGAGTGCAGACAGTGACCGCCTCGGTGAGAGCGATCCCACCGAGGCGGTCTTTCCATGTGCGCTTTGATCGCGGAACGATCAGCGATTGGTCTGGCTGGTCGTGGTTCGCTGCCGCTCGCTACCCGCGGAGCCCGAGTTCTTCTCCGACTTGTCGTTGCCCGACTTGTCAGCGCCGGACCTCTCGGTGCCCGACTTCTCGGACTCGCTGCCTTGCGTCCCGGAGCTCACACGGAGCTCGTTCATGACATCGGTCACTCCATACATCCGGGAGACCGACTCCTCCGCCTTGCGCTTCATGTTGCGGTCCGGAACCGTGCCCCTCAACGTGACGATGCCCTCCTTGCAGGTGACTTCGATCTCGCTCGCGTCGATGTCTCCCCGGCGCTCGAGCAGATCGCACACCTCGTCTTTCACCCGGTCATCGGAGCGCTTGTAGCCCTTGGGACCCTTGCCCATGAACGGGCCCTGCATGCTGCCGCGCTCGGAGCCCTGGTACTCGCCGCGCCAACCTCCGGCGCTCCCTTGCGACTGTCCGCGCCCATAGGATCCGCGTTCGAGGCCTGAGCCGCTTCCGTATCCGGAGTCTTCGTAGCTGGAGAAGGAGCCGCCCTGTCCGTACGAGGGATAGCCTCCGCTTCCCTCTTCGTATGACTGGAAGCCTCCTCCTTGAGACTGATAGCCGCCCTCATCCTCGGAGCCTTCACCAGAACGGAAACCGCCTTGATATCCGCCCTGACCGCCGTACTGTCCGCGCTGATAGCCGGGATATCCGCGCCCGCCGTAGCCACCTTGGCCCTGGAAGCCGCTCTGACCGCCTTGACGCTGCTGGTAGTAGCCGCCTTGGCCGCCCTGTCCGTAGCCGCCTTGACCGTAGTCCGACTGTCCACCGCCGTATCCGCCGTAGCCTCCGCCGTAACTGCCTTGGCCGTAGCCCGCGTAGCCGCCCTGGCCATAACCACCCTGGCCGTAGCTCCGCTCCCTGCCTTGACCGTAGTAGCCCTCGCCGTAGCCGCTCTGGCCGTAGCCGCTCTGGCCGTAGCCGCTCTGTCCGTACGCGCTCTGGCCGTATCCGGTGTGCTCGCGGCCGCTGCGATCGAAGCCTTCCTGGCCGTACCCGCCTTCGCGGTATCCGCCCTGGCCGTAGGAACGGCCGCCGAGCTCATACGACTCGCGACCTTCCCTTCCCTGGTTGCTCGCGCCGCGGCCGGAGCTCCCGCGGTATCGGTCCTGGTATCCCTCGCGCGATCCACCCGAGGAGCCGCCGCGCGACTCTCCGCGCCATCCGCGTTCCGACTCCTCGTCTCCGAATCGCTCGTAGCGGGACTGCTGGCTCTGCCAGGGACGTTGTTCCTCGTCATCACGCCAGCGCGCATTGCCGCGACCGCGCTCGGAGCGCTCACGGTCGTAATCGAATTCGGAACCTTCTCGCGCGTATTCTCTTCGGTTTCCCTGAGCGGAGGAACGCGACTGCCTCCAGTCTCCCCAATCCGACGACTGCTCGGAGCGCTGGCGGCGATTGTTGTCACGCGAATCGCGCGAATCGTCGTCTTCGTCATAGTTGCGGTAGGAACGTTGGGATTGCATTCTCTTGCCCTTTCTTCTGTTGTGTTCTTCGCCGGAAGGAGCGTGAACTCGCCGTCCTACCGTCGCATGCGCCATTTCCGCCATGGATGTGCGGTCCCCGGCGTGCTCACGCACGCAGGGCCTCGATCAGATCCTGCTTGCTCATCGCGCTTCTTCCCTTGATGTGGCGGCTCTTCGCGATGTTGTAGAGCTCAGTCTTGGATCGGCTCTCGTACGATTGGTTCGGATTGCCGGTGCCGCGGGTGGTTTTGTTTTCCGTGCGCCCTTCTTCACGCCGATGCGCGTTCACGGTGCGCGCGGCCATCTCCTTGGCCCGCTTGGTAGGCATTCCGCGACTGCGCGCCGATCGCTTGATCTTCTCGTACTGCCGTTCGTCTTTTTCGGTCCATTTGTCAGGCATCGTGGCATCCTCCTGCGATGAACCCGAAATGAGCTCGCCGCTTCGCGCGCCGACACAAACTGTTCGGTCGTACCTTGGCAAAGTCCGTGCCTTACCACGATGCGCCGGTGGTGGTTGCACCTGAATGGAACCGACGTCTGCTCCTCCGCACAAAACTCATGGATGGTGGAATCGAGTCGGCGCGGCGAGAGGTTGGCGAACGGAAGGCATGCGCAGCGCGAGCAATCGGCGTGGTTGCGAGGCGCTTCGACGGACTGTTTCCCATTGAAGATTGTGGACTCCGCTTGAACTTCTGGCCCGAGCGGAGCCCCCTCGAGAGGGGAGTGGTATCCTGGTAACCGTTACCGACCGGCCGCTGCAGCACGTTCCGGAGACAGTTCGTGGTCGACAGACTCATTCGCGCGATTCTCTATTGCTCGATCTTGCTAGCCGTGGCGAGCCCCGGCGCGTTCGGCGCTTCGATCGAAGGTCGCACCTCCGATGAGTCGGGAAGCCCGATGTCGACCGTGGACGTCGTGGTCACGCGTCTCGGGATGGACGGCGTGCGCCGCGGGACGTCGAGCGACGGGGAGGGACGATTCCGGATCGATCGGCTGGAACCGGGCCGCTACTCCGTGCTCGCTTCCCGGATCGGATACGAGAGTGCGCGTGACACCGTCGAGATCGCGGAACCGGGCGCGCGTCTCGATCTCGTCCTCGTCGAATCCGCGCTGCTGATGGACCCGGTCGATGTCCTGGGAGATCGATTCGCGGAGAAACGCCAGATCCACACCGGCCTCACCCTGGTCGACCGTGAGATTCTGCGGCGACTCCCGGCGATCGGGAGTCCGACCCGCTGCGCAGCCTTCAGCTCCTTCCGGGAGTGCAGGCGGTCTCGGACTTCTCGAGCGGCCTCTACGTACGCGGTGGCGGGCCCGATCAGAACCTCGTCATGCTCGACGGCATCACGATCTACAACCCGACCCACGCCTTCGGATTCTTCTCCACCTTCAACGCCGACGCCGTTGAGGAAGTGAACCTGTACAAGAGCGCTTATCCCGCGCAGTTCGCCGGGAGGCTCGGCGCGGTGGTCGACGTCCGCAGTCTCGATCCGAAGTCGCAGGAGTTCGAAGGAGAGGTCGCACTCGGCACGGTCACGAGCCACCTGCTCTTGAGTGGCCCTTCAGGAAGCGACCGCAAGAGCGCCTGGTATCTCGCCGGTCGGCGTACCTTCCTCGAACCGTTCCTCTCCGCCGCGCGCAGAGCCGACTCCGACATCCCCCACTACTACTTCTACGATCTCAACGGAGGCTATCGCTGGAGTCATGGAGACGGCGCCCGCACCCTCACTACCGTTTATCAAGGCAGCGACAACCTGCGTTTCGATCTCGACGACGACACCTTCGTGCGCCTGCGTTGGGGAAACACCGCCGCTTCGATCGCGCACACCAGGATCGCCGGCACCCGGTTCCTCACCCGCATTCGCGGGGCGATCAGCCACTACCGCAGCGAGAGCTCCTTCCAGCTCTTCACCACGCCCGCTTCATTCGCCAACCGGGTAGTGGACGCGACCTTCGGCGTGGAAGCCCGATGGGAAGCGCACCCGCGCCACCAGATCCTGGCAGGATGGGAAGGCACGCGATACTGGTTCGAGTTCGATCAGGAGTTCAATCGAGAGCGGCAGATCTTCTATCGCAAGTCTCCCCATGACCTGTCGCTCTATGCGCAGGATGACTGGACCGGGGAGGAGAACCGCCTGCAGAGCGGCGTGCGCTCGCGCTACTTCTCCGACGGCCGGCGCTTCCTGCTCGAACCGCGCATCTCCTTCAGCAGGCTCCTCTCCGACCAGGTGCGATTCAAACTCGCGGGCGGTCTGTACCATCAGTACATCCAGCTGGTGAGCACGGAAGGCTTCTCCGCGGCCGACTTCTACATTCCGATCGATCGGACCGCTCGGCCGGGCCGTTCCTACCAGGGGGCGATCGGGATCGACTGGGAGCCGGAGCGAACGTATCAGCTGGGAATCGAGAGCTATGTGACGCTGTTGCGCGACGTGGTGATGTTCGATAACACGGTGCCGGGCGATCAAAATGACACGTCCGCGGAGGATCTCTTCCATAGCGGCGGACGCGGATGGTCCACGGGACTGGAGTTGTTCGCGCAGAAACGGGCGGGCGATCTCACCGGCTGGGTCGGCTACACGCTCGGCTGGACGCGCCGCACCTTCGCCGAGCTCAACGAGGGTCGATCGTTCCCACCCAAGTACGATCGGCGGAACGATCTCAGCGCCGTCGCCGCTTGGAAGCGCGGCAGCTGGACCTACTCGGCCAACTTCAACTACGGCACCGGGCAGGCATTCACCCCCGCTGCCGCGCTCATGGCGATCCGCAATCCCGCGGAAGACAACGGGCAGTTCGAAGTCATCGTGCTGCCGGGCGAGCGCAACTCCGCCCGGCTTCTTCCCTATCACCGGCTCGACGTGAGCGTCTCGCGGGACTTCCGCCTGTGGGGTCGCGACGCGACCTGGATGGTGCAGGTTTTCAATCTCTACAGCCGCAGAAACGAGTGGTTCGTGCAGTACGGAATCGAACATCTGGCCGCGGAGCCGGAAATCTATCGCATGCTTCCCATCATCCCGAGCCTGGGACTGCGGGTCGCGCTTTGAACGGCTCCTCCATGAAACGGGATGCACCTGGAGCGAGATGGCGTCCCGGGACGGCCGACTTCGCATGGTGGCATGCCGCGAGCCGGCGAACCATCCGGGCGCTCGTGTTGATTCCGCTTCTGGCCGCGTGTTCGGCGGAGCGCGATCCGCGCGATCTGCTCGTGCCCGGCAGGGTCGGCGTACCTGTGGTGGACGCGATGCTCCTGGTCGGCTCACCGATGCCGGAGATCTATCTGACACGCACGGTGCAGCCGGGGGTCACGTTCGACACCGCGAACGCGCTCATCGCGAACGCGACCGTGCGGATCGACAACCTCGACTCCGCGGAGAGCGTCACATATGCGTATGCTCCGAAGAGCGGCCGCTATCTACCCCAAGGGGACGATGTACCGCACGTGCAGGCGCAAACGACGTACCGGCTGACCGCGGTTCTCCTCTCCGGGGAAGAGATCCGCGCCACCACCCGGACTCCGCCGGCGTTTCGCGTCGATGATTGGGTGGTGCTGGAGGACGACGGAGAGACGCTGCGCCAGACTCTGCGGCGGTTCGACGACCTGCCGATTGCGGATAGCGTCTACTACGCTCCTGACAATCAGATCGATTACAGCGACGGATTTCTGCAAGCGCAGATCGATCGCCCTGAGGTTCCGGCGTTTCAGGTGGGCCTCTCCAGCCTCGATCTCGACTCCGATTTCGTGATCGATCCCGACTTCTTCGAAGAGGAGGACTTCGAGGAGCTCGACCGCATTTCCTCCTCGCCGCCGCTCACGGTCGAGGACGGCACCTTGCGACTCCCCTGGTTCGCCATCTTTTTCGCAGGGCGGTACGTGGTCAAAGTATTCGCGATGGATCGCAACTGGTTTGACGCGGCTCGCTCGATTCCCGAGCTCAACCAGGGCGGGCCTGGCTTCGGCGGAAACGCGGGCGATGATTTCTCCTGGCCGATCTTTCATATCGAGGGGGGAATCGGACTGTTCGGCTCGGCCGCGGTCGACTCGATCGGATTCGTCATCCATCCGCGCCCGTGAGCGGTAGCGGCGCGGGCATGGTCCGCACCCTTGAAATCGCGTGTGCTGAGCCTGGGCTGCGCGTCAGCGCTTGAGACCGTGCCGGCGCATGATCTTGATCAGGCTGGAGTGGTCCGTGAGCCCCAAAGCTTCGGCGGTGCGCGTGATCTGCCACCCATGCGCTTCCAGCGCCTCGAGCACGATGCGGCGCTCCGACGCGGACTTCTGCTCGCGTAACGTGCCCCGCTCCGCTGTCTGCTCGGCCCCCGTCAGATTCTC